>CALJLC010000283.1 GCA_937982605.1 uncultured Gemmatimonadales bacterium
CGCGCGAGCAACCTGCTCGACGCCCCGTACCTCTTCGAGCAGTCGCTGAACGGGATCACCCGGGTCCAGCGACGCTACACGGCGGGTCGAACCTTCTCGATCAGCCTTTCGTGGGAGCTGTAGCGCTCCCGACCCCTCACTCGCCAAACCTGACTACGCGAGGAACAAGCATGAACTGGAACCGAGCTCTTGCCGTGGCGAGTCTCGTCACGCTCGGCGGCGTTGCCGCCTGTGGCGAAGACAACCCTGTCGATCCCGGCGTCGATCCGCCCGCGGCCGTCACCAACCTCGACGCGAGCTCCGCGCGCAGCAGCAACGCGACCGTCTGGGAGTGGGACGTGACCGTGACGTGGGACGCCTCGGCCGACGCCGACGACTACACGGTCGCCTTCGTCCAGGGCGGCGACACGACCACCACGACGGTCACCGGGACCACCGCCGACTTCGCCGGCACCGGCGGGGGATCGTACTCGGTGACGGTCGTCGCCTCGAACGACGGCGGCGACTCGCCGGAGACCTCGGGCAGCTTCGGCAATCCGAGCCTCAACAAGAGGTTCTTCGAGACGGCCGGCTTCAACAACATGATGGCTGACCCGATGATGGCGGCGTCCGCGTTCGAGTTCGGAACACGGGGAACGCCGCCGGACTTCTCGGCCACGATGCCCGCCGGCTACACCGCGGCGACGCTCCCCACGACGGGCTTCCAGGCCTCCGTGGACGGACGCACGCTGACGCAGACGACGTACGCGGGCGCGATCGACCCGGCCGCCGGCTCGGGCTGGCACGAGGGCTGGACGATCTGGTCCGAGGACGGCTCGGATTCGCGGGACGTCTCCGGCATGCCGACCGACACGGTCGACGCCGACATCCTCGACGACACGACGTGGGACGCGGACACCGTCTACGTGCTGGTCAAGCCGGTCTTCGTGGGCGCCGACTGCGGCACCGACGGGACGGCGGCCGGCTGCGATCCGGCGACGCTGACGATCGAGCCGGGCACGACGATCATCGGCCTGAGCGCGGCCGAGGTGGCGCCCGAGCGCGGCGCCTACCTCGTGGTGAACCGCGGCTCCCGCCTCGTGGCCGACGCCACGCCGGGTCAGCCGCTCGACTCCCCGGTCGCGCCGACCGAGGCGCAGACGATCGTCTTCACCTCGTCGCAGGCTCCGGGCAGCAAGGAGACCGGCGGCTGGGGCGGTCTCGTGATCAACGGCCAGGCCCCGACCAACGCGGGCGCCGAGGCCGAGGGTGAGGGCGACTCGGGACTGTACGGCGGCACCGACGTCGACGACGACTCCGGCGTCCTGCGCGGCGTGCGTATCGAGTTCGCCGGAGACGACGTCACGCCGACCGACCAGCTCAACGGTCTCGCGCTCCAGGGCGTGGGCGCCGGCACGACGCTCTCCTACATCCAGATCCACTACAACCAGGACGACGGCATCGAGCCGTTCGGCGGCACGGCGTCGGTCGATCACCTGGTCGTGTCCGGTATCGGCGACGACTCCGTCGACGGAACCGATGGCTACATGGGCTGGATGCAGTACGTCATCGGCCAGCAGAACGGCGTGAACGCGGACAACGGCTTCGAGATCTCCAACAACGGAGACGACGAGGACGCCACGCCGCACGGCAGCGCCGTGATCGCCAACGCCACGATGATCGGCGCGGGCGAGGACGTCGTCTCCGGCGGCATCGGCGGGGTGGAGTCCGACAACGGCATCCAGTTCCGCGAGGGCTCGTACTACCGGGTCTACAACTCGATCTTCACCGGCTTCGGCGAGGGCGGGTTCTGCATCCGGGACGCCCAGACGATCGCCAACGCGCTCGCGCGTCTGGGCGGCGCGACCGATCCCGCCACGACGCTCTCGGCCGAGGGCCTGATCATGTGGGACAACCAGGCCGCCGGCGCGTCGGACGAGAACTTCGCCGCCTGCGGCGGGGGCTCGAGCTGACGCGTCGGACCGACCCGGTCCTTCGATCGGCACGGGGTGTGGGCGGCCGGTCCGCCCACACCCTTCGTCGTCGGACCCGAGCGCCCTTCCTCGTGACCCTCGGCGTCCTGATCGCGGCGTGCGGCGGCTCCGGGCCGGCGACCGAGTCACCGCTCTCGAACGCGTACCGCTCGCCCGAGGCGCTCGCGGAAGCGGCGCTGGCCGCGATCGCGGACCAGGACGAGGGCGCGCTTCAGGCGCTCCTGATCACGCGCGAGGAGTACGAGACCCTCGTCTGGCCGGTCCTGCCGGACAGCCGGGGCAGCACGACGTTCGACTTCGTGTGGGGCATCAGCAATCCCCGGAATCGGAAGGCGCGGGCCGAGGTGCTCGAGGACTATCGGGGGATCCCCCTGGAGCTCGTCTCGGTCGACCCCGGCGCCGACGTCGAGGCGTACGACGAGCTCGTCCTCTACAAGGAGGCGATCCTCACCGTCCGGCGCACCGACACCGGCGAGGAGGGCCGGATGCGCTTCATGGACGTGCTCATCGAGATGGACGGGGGCTGGAAGTTCATGAACTTCCGGGAAGGCTGAGGGGCCTCCCTCGCCCAGAGTGGCCCTCTCGCGGCTCGGCCTCAGACCGCCGCGGCGACGCCCTCCACCACCGTGAGGTACCCGTGCGGGTCGTCGTTCTCGCCGCGCACCGTCTCGAGGAAGCGCTTCTGGATGGCGAGCGTGATCGGACCCGCCCGCCCCGCGCCGACTTCGATCCGGTCGACGCTGCGCACCGGCGTGACCTCGGCGGCCGTGCCCGTGAAGAACATCTCGTCGACGGTGTAGAGCTCCTCGCGCGGCACCGGACGCTCCACGACCTCGTAGCCGAGATCACGGGCCATCTGGATCACGGCGCTCCGGGTGATGCCCACGAGCGACGTCCCGTCGAGGACGGGGGAGATGACCACGCCGTCGTCGACGAGGAAGAGGTTCATCCCGCTTCCCTCGCTCACCATCCCTCCGGGTCCGAGGGCGATCGCGTCGACGTAGCCGTTCTGGACGGCCTCCATCTTCATGAGCTGCGCGTTGACGTAGTGGCCGCCGGCCTTGGCGCGCGCCGGGAAGGTGTTCGGGGCCATCCGGTTCCACGAGGAGACGCAGACGTCCACGCCGCGCTCGAGCGCGTCCTGCCCCAGGTAGGTGCCCCAGCCCCACGCCGCCACGTACGTCTCGAGCGGGCTGTGCAGGGGGTTGAGGCCCGGGGTGCCGTACCCCCGGATGATCATCGGCCGGATGTAGCAGTTGTGCAGGGCGTTCTTCCGGACGACCTCCTGGCACACCTCGCCGAGCTTCTCCGCCGAGTACTCGGGGACCATGCGATAGATCTTCGCCGAGTCGATGAGTCGCTCGATGTGGGCGTCGAGCCGGAAGATCGCGGGTCCCTTCGGGGTCTCGTAGGCGCGGATCCCCTCGAAGACCGACGTGCCGAACTGCACGGCGGTCGACAGGAGGTGTACGGTGCAGTCACGCCAGGCGACGTAGTCGCCGTCTTTCCAGATGTACTCCGCTTCCTGGAATCCCGGTGTAGCCATCAGAGAAGTCCTTTGATCCAGCCGCCGTCCACGGCGAGTGATTGTCCTGTCACGTACGAGGCGCGCTCCGAGCAGAGGAAGGCCGCCACCGCGCCCAGCTCCTCGGGCTCGCCGAGTCGTTCCATGGGGATCTCCGCGGCCCAGCCGTCGTAGGCCCCCTCGATGGTGGTGTCGTCGCGCTCCGCGACCGACTCCGCCAAATGTACGAGCCGCTCGGTGCGTGTATACCCGGGAAGCACGTTGTTGACCGTCACGTTGAAGGGCGCGGCCTCGTTGGAGATCGTCTTGGCGAAGCCGGTCACGCCGGCCCGGATGGCGTTGGAGAGGACGAGCCCGGCCACGGGCTGCTTCACCGAGATCGACGTGACGTTGAGGATGCGTCCCCAGCGCCGCTCCTTCATGCCCGGGAGCGCGGCCCGCACGAGGTTCACCACGCTCTCGAAGTTCTGGGCGATCGCCTTGCGCCAGACCTCCGGGGAGTGGGCCTCGAACGGACCGGGGGGCGGTCCGCCGGTGTTGGTCACCAGGATGTCGATCCGCCCGAAGCGACGCTCGGGCGCGCGGACGAGCGCCTGCGGTCCTCCGGGCGCCGCGAGGACTCAGGCGACCGCGTCCACCCGCACGCCCGCCTCCTCGCGCA
>CALJLC010000284.1 GCA_937982605.1 uncultured Gemmatimonadales bacterium
CCGCCACCCTACACCGTCCGACCGCGGCTTCCTGCACAGCACCCCCCCCCAGGGGCGCCACGGGTCGAAGGCAGTACTAGGACGCACGGCGGAGAAAAACCGTGCAAGCGGGGGAGGCGGGACGCTGCGCTGCGGGGGTCCCGCGGGGTCGATCGGGCGCGGCCGGGCGCCTGAGCCGCCCGCCGAGGTGACCGAGCGATTCAGGCTCGGGACGAGCGCGGCCGCCTCGTCCGGCCTCACCTGCGATCCGAGCATCCGGCTCACCCGACGCTCTCTTCCTGCTGCGTGTCGTCGAGATCGGCGGCCGCGGCCAGGGAAGCCGAGGGGTCCTCGGCGATCACCTCGGAGCTCCGCTGCTGCACGGCGGCGGCCAGCTCGTCGGGATCCGAGGCCAGCTTCGCGAATCGCCGGAACGCCTCGGACTGCGCGGCGAACGCCGCCTCGACGGCCTCCTGGCACGCCGGATCGGAGTCGAGGTAGGCCAGGAAGTCGTCCGAGGCGTCGCCGGTGCGGATGAACTGGACGAACGCCGCCCTCCACTCCGGTGCGATCTGGTCGGTCAACTCTTCGAGACGCATGCTCTCCTCCGCGCTGCGGGAGGTGGCGGGCGGTCGTCGCCGGGCCACTCCGACGGTCCCTGTCCAGAGCCCTCTACCGTTCCGACGTACGAGCGGTGTGTCACCCTACGGGGCCGGTCGCTACCCCTCGTCCCCGAGGACCAGGGCGTCGAGCCTCGCGCGAATCTCCCACGTCGCGGCCTCGACCGCGGCCGCGCCCTCGGGCTCGACCGTCACGAGCCGGATCGGATCGCCAAGTGACTCGTCCGCGGACTCCACGACGCGGGTCGACACGAAGCCCCTCTCCTCGAGCACTTCGATTGTGCCGATGACGTCGGCGGTCTCGACCCGACGCCCGTGCCTCTGGCCGATGTCCTCGACGATCGTTCGAGCATGCGCGCCGTCCGGGCCCAGCCGGGCGGCGGACATCATCACGAGGAGCTCGATCTCGGGGGGAAGGCTGGTGGTCATCGCGGAGGACTCCGGATCGGGTGGGGCCGGGTGGGATTGTACGAAGCCGGAGCGCCGCGCGCGGCGTCGCCCGGCCATCCCACCACGCGCCCGGCGCGGCGAGCCGACTCGCGGCCTCCCGATCGGACCGAGGGAGCGCTCGTGTGGCTACGGCGCTCCCCGCAGGCGCCCGATCCCGTAGTCGCGGCCCCGCTCGTGCGAGCTCTCGGCCAGGAGGCGAAGCGCTCGCTCGCGTAGCGACCGCTCGTCCTCGCTCTCGGCGACGGCGATCAGCTTGTCGACGGCGTCCTCGTCGTCGCGCTCGCCGAGCACCCGCAGCAGGCGCTCGCGCAACGGGCGCCGGTCGATCTCGTCGTAGAGCGCGGCGAGCTCGAGCGTCGACGTGCCCCGCGACTCGCCGAGAAGGCGGATCGCCCGCTCCCTGACGTCGCTCGGCTCCTCCGGGTCCGTCGCGATTCCGGCAAGCCACGCCCGCGCGGCCGTCGCGTCGCCCTCGGCGACGATCCGGACGATTCGCTCCTTGAGGTCGCGGTGGTCGACCGCGGAATAGACCTCCATCATCGCCTCGTCGGATCCGCGCTCGCCCAGGACTCGGATGGCGCGCTCCCTCAGGGCGCCACGCTCCGAGCGATCCATCACGATCTCGAGCAGCCACTCGTCGGCGGCGGCGCTGCGGTCCTCTCCGACCACGCGGACGACGCGGTCCCGCAGATCGACGTCGCTCAACTCCGGGTAGAGGTCGCGCAGGAACGCGGTCGTCTCGAAGTCGCCACCGAGGACGCGGATCGCACGCTCCCGGATCTCCTTCGACTCACGCTCGTCCCGCGCGATGTCCTGCAGCCAACCGACGTTGGCCGCTGCGCGGCTCTCGGCCACGACGCGGATCGTCCGCTCGCGGAGGTCGCGGCGGTCCAGCTCGTCGTACAGGGCGCGCAGCTCGGCGTCGCCTCCCGGGGCTTCCCCGAGAACGCGGGTCGCGCGCTCGCGCAGATTCGATCGCTCACTCCCATCACCGGCGATGCGGGTCAGCAGCTCGGTCACACCATCCACGCCCTCCTCCTCGGCGGGCTCGAGCACGGACCGCAGGGCGCGCTCGCGCACCATGTCGCGCTGATCCCGGTCTCCGGCGATGGCAAGGATGCGCCGGGCGACGCGGACGCCATCGGCCAGGACGGCGACCCTCATCACGCGCTGCACTCCGTCCTCGTCCGGCTCGTCGATCCGGTCGAGGAGGAAGTCCACGGCCTCCTGTCCGTCCACGTCGCCCAGCTGGGTGCCGCGACGGTTGCGCGCGTCCGGTCCCACGAAGACGTCGACCGTGCGGACGCGCCCGCTCCGCACGTCGAGCTCGACCCGGAGCGGGCCCTCCACGCAGTCCAGCTCGAGGCGCCGCTCCGACCACGATCCCCAGAACGAGGTAGCGCCGTCCGCCGTGCGATGGGCCATGAACGTTCGCCCGTCCCCGCAGACGCCCGGCCTGGACGGGACGGTCATCGTCACGACGCCGTTCTCCACGTCCCCGATCCGGCTCTCCAGCGTCTGGGCCTGGATCGGCTGAGCGCACACCACGAGAGCCAGAGCCCCACCCCCGAACGACCGTATCGACATCACCGTCCCCCCCTGTTGGCAATCCCTGCCTCCCTTTGACAGGCGCGGCGCCGGACCGGTTGTCATCGGCTACCCCTGGGCAGACTCCTTGCCGTCCGCCGCTCGCCGCAGTGATCGGCGCGGGGATGGCTCGGGAGACGAGCGCGCCGGTGCCTTGTCTCAACGCGTTCTCGGCCGAGGCAAGGCGGGACGGGGCCGGTGCCTCCCGCGGCCCGCAGTCGAGCTCAGCGCGACCCACCGCGCCGGGTCGGTGGGGGGCGGGTGGCGCTCCGCCTCGTCGTCGGCCCCGTGGCCCCCGCGTCGCGCGCTGCCACCGCGTCGTGCAGCTCGCGGATCAGTCCACGCCCGCGTCGCCCGCCGGGCTGCCCCGGCGAGGGCAGTAGATCTTCGATGGCGCAGTCGAGCGAGCCCGCCACGCGGAGGATGACCTCGACGCTGGACTTCGGGCGGCCCTTGTGCGTCAGGAGGGGGCTTCGGGGCACCTGTGCGGCGCGGGCGAGCCACGCCCACGTCCGATCGCCGAGTCGGCGCTCGATCTGGGTGAGGATGAACTCGTGAAGCTGGCGACCCTGCAAGGCTCCCTCCTCTGATCGTCCGCTGCGCCCGAGGCGACCCGGGCACGGCGCCGCGCTCGGGCGGGGGCACGGGCGTGATGCACCTCTTGGGACGCGTGGCGGGCTCGGACCGTGCAAGAAGGCGTCGGCGCACGGGATGCGGCGCGAACCGTGGTGATCCGCCTCCCACGGCGGGCTAGGGGTCCGTCGGACCTGTCGGGTGTTCGACACGGGATTGCAGGCGCGGTCACGACGCTCGTAGGCTGCGCTGCATCCGAGCCGAAGGAGGAGCAGGCGATGCGCGACCCCGGCGAGCACGTCCCGGCACGACTCCGCACGAACCGTGCAGTGCGCGGTGCGGTTGCCGTGACCATCCTGGCCCTCGTCGCGTCGGTCCTGCCCCCCGGCCTCGACGCTCAAGCCGTTCGGATCACGGACTGCGTCGAGTGCGACCTCACGGCGACGCTGGTGGTTCAGCTCGGCACCGAAGACGGCGCGGCGGCGCTGGCCGAGCCGGCGCGCGTCGCTCGGCGGTTGAACGGACAGTGGGTCGTGACGGACTACCAGGAGTCGGCTCGTCTTCGCGTCTTCACTCCGGAGGGGAAGCTCGCCCGCGCCGTCGGCCGCCGCGGGGAAGGGCCCGGTGAGTACGACGTCGCGGTGTGGGTGAGCGTCACCGCCGGCGACTCGCTCAGGGTGGCCGACCTCGGCCTCGGACGGATCACCGTCCTGCATCCCGAGCACCTGATCCCGGTGCGGACCCAGCGGATCGGTGGGCCCTTTCGCGAGATCGCCTTTCTGGACGATCCGCTCGGCCGCTACGTGGTCGCCGCGCCGGTCATGAGTCGATCGGGCATCGGACTGCCGCTGCACCTCATGGACGAGGACGGGACGGTGCTTCGGTCGTTCGGCGCGGTCTCGCCGATTCTGGACTTCCGCGACAACTCCAAGTCGTGGCGCAACATCACGGTCACGCCCGATGGCGAGGTCTGGAGCAGCGGGCTGACGTCCTACGTGCTGGAGCGCTGGAGCCCAGAGACCGGCGATCGCCTGGAGGTCCTGGAGCGGGGCGCCGACTGGTTCCCCCCTCACGAGCGGTACGGTGGGGGGACCCTCGACCCGAGCCAGGAACCGAACCCGGGGCTGATCGAGATCCACGCCGATCGTGCGGGTCGCCTGTGGACCGCGAGTCACGTCGCCGCCGACGACTGGCAGGCGGCCTTCGAGGACGGCAGCGACCCGTACGGTAACCCCGCGCGACGGGTGTACGACATCAGCCGGTACTACGACACGATCGTCGAGGTCATCTCCCCCGTCGACGCCCGAGTGGTCGGCCGCGCCAGGCTGGAAGGCAACGTGCTCAGCTTCCCCGGAGACGGCCTCGTGGCGACACGAGCCCTGGAGCCCCCGGGCTATCCGGTCGTCCGGGTCTGGAGAATCGAACTGGCCCCCCAGAACCCATCACAAGGAGGGAGCTAAATGAAGACCCTGCTGCGTACCGGCGCCCTGGCGCTGGTCGGTCGCGCGGCGATGGTGTCGCCCGTGTCGGTGCTCGGCGCCGAGGAGGCCGGGCCCGATCCGGTCCCGTGGTGCAACGACTGCATCCAGTGCAGTGAGGACTACTTCAAGGCGGGATACTATCCCGAGGGCCTTCCCATCCTCGGGATCTTCCAGCAGACCTGCGGGCCGGGCCAGTGCTCCGGCGCGAAGGAATGCACCGCCGAGCAGGAGGAAGACGCGGAGGCGCTGGCGCTCATCACCGACCTCCTCGAGGAAGGCGACGTGCACGGTGTCCTGGCGTTGGTCGCCGCCAGCCCCGACCGGGCGGAGATCATCCCGGAGCGCAATCTCCTGCTGGTCCGAGGGGGGTGCACCGGAGACGCCGTGATCGCGCTCCGAGCGCTGGATCCGGCTCAGACCGTCGCGCTCAGCGAATGGGTCGCGGACTACCAGCAGTAGCCGTCGCCGCCTGACCGGGCCTAGGGTCGGGTCCACCACGTGGGCCCGGCCCTGTCCCCTGCTCCGGTGTTCGCCTAGCGGCACCCCGCCGTGCTTCGCACCCACGCCTCCGCCGCGGCCGCCCCCCGATCCGTCGCGTACGGCCATCCCGTCCGCCCCACGTCGACCGTCTCGTCCGGCTCGAGCGACGCCCCGACCTGGCGACCCGTGCGGTCCGCGTAGTAGCCGGTCGTGACGACCATGTTCGTGCCGTCGGGCAGTCGCGAGCCGCGGTTCACCGTGGCGTAGCCGGCCGTCGGCTCGCCGAAGATCCGAAGCAACGGCCGTCCCCGAAACGCCACCGCCACGGCCTCGCCCGAGCTCCCGGTGCCGCGGTCCACGAGCACGGCGACGGGCACGGAAGGATCGATCATCGCCACGGGCTCGACCGTCACCTGCGTGATCGTGTCGCGCGTGCCGTCGGCGTCGGCGAGGCCCGAGACGCCGTCGCGGTAGTACCAGCGCTGCGACGTCTCCGGGGAGGCGAAGGAGCCGACGAGGCTGTCGCCGAGCAGCGGGCCGATCCCGGCGAGCATCGGCCACATGTTGCCTCCGCCGTTGCCCCGCAGGTCCACGATCCAGCCGCAGACGCCCGCCTCCTCGAGCCGGCGCACGCCGGCGTGCAGCGAGTCGGCGAGCGGCACGGCGGTCCCGCCGCGCTGCGGCACCCGCACGTAGCCGACGTCTCCGTCCACGACCTGCGCCTTCACGCCCGGCGACGGTGCCTGCAGGAAGCTGTGCCGGTTGGCCCGCTGGAGCGCCCACTGGATGGCGCCCCACGTGTCCGCCGGCTCGCGCGCGCCCCACGCGAAGTGACGCGCCGAGTCCCGGAGCGCCGACCAGTCGATCGTGTCGCCGTCCATCGTGACCGCCTCGATCGTGTCGAGCGCGGCCTCGAGGTATTCGGCCGCCGCCGGGGTCAGGGCGCCGTCGGTCGTCTGCGCCGAGGAATCGGGCGCCGACACGGCGAGGAGCGCGGGAAGGAGCAGGAGGAGTCGGGGCATCGTCTCGCGGGCCGGAGGGGTGTCGTGCCGGTCTGACACGACGGCCCGGGCGGCGGTTGCCGCCCCCGCGGCGAAGGCTCCGGCGCCTGCCCTACGGCAGCTCCACGAGATAGAGCGCCATGCCGTCCGGATCGCGGAAGTCCGCGCGCAGGATCGTGCCGTCCTCGACGATTCCGCCGGGGAGGTCCACGACGCCGTCGAGCGCCGCGGCGGCCGGCCGGAGAGCGGGCACCTCCAGCCCGATCGAGACGCCGGTGCTCGCCGCCGGGCCCGCCTTCGCGCCGCGCGGGTGCAGCCCGATGCGCAGCCCGGCGCGGCCGAGCATGGCGAAGTGCGGGCCGGCCCGGTACTCGACCTCGAATCCGAGCACGTCGGCGTAGAACGCCTGGCTCCGGTCGAGGTCCTCGACCATGAGGGTGACGCTGGTGCTGGTGACGTCGATCACGGGAAGCCTCCCTCGGCCTGTGCGGGATCCCGGCGACAGAGTACGTCCCGCGGCGGACTTGTGCCTGAGTGCAAACTAATTTAGTCTAGGCTTTAGTATCCTGATCCCGGAGACGTTCGCATGCGATTCCTCCTCGTCGTGCTCGGCGCGCTGGCGTGGCCCGCCCGGGTGGACAGCCAGGAGCCCGGTCCCCTCGCGGGCGTCGTGTCCACCCGCGCCACGGTCGGCGCGGACGCGCCGCTCTTCGAGCGGATGATCGGCACGTGGGACGTGCTGCAGCGCACGCGAAGCGACGCCGGATGGCCCGAGACGGCCGACCGCGCGCTCTGGATCTGGACCAGGACGCTCGGCGGAAGCGCCGTACAGGACTACTGGATCGCCCCGCCCGGACACGACGGACCGGGGTGGGAGGGCCAGATCGGAACGAACGTTCGGATTTTCGACGCCGACGCCGACGCCTGGCGGATCGTCTGGACCGCCACCGACGAGCCGGGATTCGCCGAGTACCGCGCGGTCGACGACGGCGACCGCGTCGTGATGACGGGCGCGCACCCGGGGGCCGAGGCGCCGGCGTCCCGCATCACGTACCGGCTCCTGGCCGCCGACACGCTCGACTGGCTCCTCGAGTTCCGCCGGCCCGACGGGGGCTGGATCGACGTCTCCCGCGCCCGGGCCGTCCGCCGGCCCCCCGCCTCCGCGCGCTAGGGGCTCGCCATGCTCGACGACCTGCAGCTCGTCTCCGATCCGAGGAGACAGGAGATCCTCCGCCTCGTCTGGAACGACGAGCTCCCCGCCAGCGCGCTGGCGGACCACTTCGAGGACATCACGCCGAGCGCCGTGTCGCAGCACTGCCGCAAGCTGCTCGACGCCGGGCTGCTCGACGTGCGCCGCGGCGAGCACGACGGAAGGAGCCGCTACTACCGGGCCAACAAGGACCGTCTCGGTCCGCTTGCCGGATACCTGGAAGCGCTGTGGCGGTCCCGCCTCGACGCGCTGAAGCACCTTGCCGAGGAGGCGATGAATGAAGGCGACTGACGCACCCGTCGAGCTGAGTCTGGAGATCCGGGCGGACCGGGACACCGTGTTCCGCGTGATGTGCGACCCCGCGACGTTCCCGCAGTGGATGGGGCCGGGCTCGGAGATCGAGCCGCGTGTGGGGGGCGACGTCCGCGTCCCCTTCGCCAACGGCATCGTGGCCAGCGGCCGGGTCGTCGAGCTCGGCAACTACCGGCTGGCGTTCTCCTGGGGCTACGGAAATGAAGACGCGTCGTCGACGCTGGCTCGGCTGTCGCTG
>CALJLC010000285.1 GCA_937982605.1 uncultured Gemmatimonadales bacterium
GCGCCGGTCCAGTCGTCGATCGAGAAGTTCCGGGACGACTATCTGTCGTTGATTCGGCGCGGCGAACGGGTGGGGGCGGCATGAGCGAACTCGTCACCCTGACCATCGACGGTCGCGAGGTCTCGGTCCCCAAGGGCACCACGATCCTCGAGGCCGCCAAGACGATCGGGACCGAGGTCCCGCACTACTGTTACCATCCGGGAATGTCCTCCCCGGCCATGTGCCGGCTCTGCCTCGTCGAGGTCGAGGGGGCGCCGAAGCCGATGCCGGGCTGTGTCACCGCCGTCGCCGAAGGGCAGGTCGTGCGCACGCAGTCCGAGGAGGCGCTCGGACACCGCCGCGGGGTGCTCGAGTTCTACCTCGTGAACCACCCGCTCGACTGCCCGATCTGCGACATGTCCGGCGAGTGCAACCTCCAGGACTACGTGCACGCCGAGGGACGGGAGCACGGACGCGGTCGGGAGCCGAAGCGGGTCTTCGGACGCGACGACTTCGGCGGCGACGTCCTCTTCTACGGCGACCGCTGCGTGATGTGCACCCGCTGCGTGCGCTTCATGAGCGAGGTCGAGCAGGACCACCGGCTCACGGTCGTCGAGCGGGGCAACCGCTCGGTCATCGACACCTTCTTCGAGGAGGGGCTCGACGGCACGCACTGGCACGGCAACATCGTGGACATCTGCCCGGTCGGCGCGCTCGTCTCGAAGGATTTCCTGCACAAGGCGCGTGCCTGGGATCTCACGCACACCCCCTCGATCTGCGCCAGCTGCTCCCAGGGGTGCAACGTCTCGCTGCACACACGGGACAACCTCGTGCAGCGCATCAAGCCGCGGGAGAACCTCGACGTGAACGGCTGGTGGATGTGCGATCACGGCCGCCACGACTACGAGTGGATGAACCAGGGCGACCGCCTCGAAGCACCGCTCGTGCGTGACGGCGGCACCTCGCGAGCCGTGGGGTGGAAGGACGCCCTCCGGGTGCTTCTCGACAACGCCGAGGCGGCCGGAACGGCCGGGGTGAAGGCCGTGGCGTCGGCGCGCTCCTCGAACGAGGATCTCGCCGCGCTCGCCGCCCTCGTCGACACGCTCGGCGGTGGTGACATCGTGTATCGCTCGCCGCGCGCGGACGAGGAGATCCCGCTCAAGGGCTTCCCCGGGCTGGCCCGCCGGAGGGACCTGAGCCCGAACGCCAGGGGTGCCGAGCTCGTCGGGGCGACCCGGGTCGGGGGCGACGACGCCACCGGCGGCCTCGAGAGCGTGGCGAGCCACCGCGGGATCGTCCTCGTTCTCGGAGACGCGCTCGCGGACCAGCCCGACACCTTCGGGCAGGACGCGGCGCTCTACGTCTTCATGGGGACGCACGACTCCCCGGCGGCCCGGCATGCCGACGTCGTGCTCCCGGTCGCGACGCACGCCGAGGCCGAGGGGACCTTCACGAACCACCAGGGCCGCGTCCAGCGCTTCGAGCCCGCGCTCCACGCGCCGGGGATGACCCGTCCCGCGTGGCTGATCCTCGGCGCCCTCGTCGCCGAGCGGGGAGGGGGAAGCGTCGCACGAACGGCCGCCGAGGCCTTCGCCGCGCTGGCCGGGCGGGTGCCGGCATTCAGCGGGATGGACTACGACGCCGTCGGAAGCCGGGGGGCCGTGATCAACGAGTCCGTTTCCCTGACGGGGGACTGAGGCGATGGGACTTCAGCCGATCGAGGGCTGGCCGGCGATCATCGCCATGGTCGCCAAGAACGTCGGGATCTTCACGGTCGTGATGCTGGTCGTCGCGTACGCGACGCTGGCCGAGCGCCGGGTCTCCGCGTTCATCCAGGACCGCCGGGGACCCAACCGCGTCGGCCCGTTCGGGCTCCTCCAGCCGATCGCGGACGGCATCAAGAACATCTTCAAGGAGGAGACGCTGCCGGCCACGGCCTCGCGCTTCTTCTTCGTCCTGGCCCCGATCCTCGTCCTGGTCCCGTCGCTGGTGACCTTCGCCGTGATCCCGGTGGCCGCGCCGCTGCCCACGCCGTGGGGCATCGTCGACATGGTGATCGCGGACGTGCCGATCGGGATCCTCTGGGTCCTCGCCTTCAGCTCGCTCGCCGTGTACGGCGTCGTGCTCGGGGGTTGGGCGTCGAACAACAAGTACGCCTTCCTCGGCGGGCTCCGGGCGTCGGCGCAGATGGTCAGCTACGAGGTGGCGCTCGGCCTCTCGATCATCGCCGTGCTCATGATGGCCGGGAACGTGACGCTGACCGACGTGGTGTGGCAGCAGCAGCAGCTCGGCATGTGGTTCGCCTTCCCGCTCTCGCTCGCTTTCATCCTCTTCGTCATCTCGGCCTTCGCCGAGACGAACCGGCTGCCGTTCGACATGCCGGAGGCCGAGTCCGAGCTCGTGACCGGGTACCACACCGAGTACTCGGCCATGAAGTTCTCGGCCTTCATGATCTCCGAGTTCGGGCACATGGTCACCGCCTCGGCGCTCATGGCGACGCTCTTCCTCGGTGGCTGGGACCTCCCGGGCACCTGGGACGACGCGTACTGGCACCAGGGCGTGCTGATCAGCGGTTTTGCCGCGGACGGCAGCGCGATCCTCGCCCAGCCGAGCGCGCTCAAGACGCTCGCGACCTTCCTCGGCTTCGGCGCCAAGACGGCGTTCTTCCTCCTGCTCTACATCTGGATCCGGTGGACGCTACCGCGCTTCCGCTACGACCAGGTGATGTCGCTCGGCTGGAAGGTGATGCTGCCGACCGCGCTCGCGTACGTCATGCTCGTGGCGCTGACGATCCTGGTGCTCGACGAGCTCGGCGTGGCGTACGGCTTCGGGTACGGCGCCGCGCTGACCGCCGTGAGCGGCCTGGCGACCTTCGTCTTCATGTTCTTCCTCGACCGTGGTCGCACGATCACCGGAGCGGCGGCACGTCCGTCGCAGAAGGTCGAGATCCGGACCATTCCCCGGGCCGTGGCGGCGCTCGAAGCGCCCGCCCCGGCCGAGCCCGCCACCACGGGCGACTGAGGACCCACGCGTATGGCGATCAACGTCAAGGTCATGCACCGACCGCCTCCGGAGACGACGTCGTATCTCCGTGCGGCGCTTTCCGGTATGGCGCTCACCTTCAAGCACATGGTCAACCCGACCAAGGTGACCCAGCAGTACCCGGAGGAGCAGACGGACCTGAGCCCGCGCTGGCGCGGGACGCACGTCATGGAGCAGCACGCGGACGGACGTCCGAAGTGCGTCGCGTGCGGGCTCTGCCCCACGGTGTGCCCGGCCAACTGCATCCGCCTCGTGGGCGGCGAGGACGACCAGGGCAACCGCTACCCGATCGTCTACGAGATCGACGAGTTCCGCTGCATCTTCTGCGGAATGTGCCAGGAGGTCTGCCCGGTCGAGGCGATTCACGTGGGCCGGCACTTCGAGAATGCGGAGTACACGAGAGACCGCTTCGTGTACGACCTCGACCGCCTCATGGAACAGGACCACCCGTCGACTCTTCTGTGGGATCCTTCAGACCCGAGGTCTGAATGATCCGGGACCGGGCCGCTGAAATCGGCGCTGCGCTGCGTTGGGCTCCGTGCCGCTCGCTGCGAAGTAGCGATGCTACTCCTCACTCGCGGTACTCGCCCGCCTTCCGCAGCATCCGATTTGAGCGGCCCATGGCTCTTCGGCGCATGAACGACGCCTTCTTCCCCGCGCTCGAGAGGTTGGTGTCCCGATGACCTCCGTGCTCTTCTACCTCTTCGCGGGGGTGGCCATCGGCGGGGCGATGGGGGTGGTGCTCGCGAAGAGCCCGGTCGGCAGCCTGCTCTTCATGGTGACGACGCTGGCCGCGATGGCGGGGACGTTCGTGCTGCTCGCGGCGCACTTCCTCGCGGCGATCCAGATCATCGTGTACGCGGGCGCCATCATGGCGCTCTTCCTCTTCGTGATCATGCTCCTGAACCTGGGCCACGACTACCGGAAGGACCTGAAGGGGGGAGCGTTCGCGATCCTCTCCTTCGGCGTGATCGGCCTCATGGCGGGCCTCCTCGCGCGCCAGCTCGGGATGAGCGGGTCGGCGCCGGGGCCGGGCGCGGCCGCGATCGACGCCGCGATGGCCGAGCACGGCGCTCTCGGCGCGATCGCCGAGCCGCTCTACACCACGTACGTGGTGCCCTTCGAGATCACGGGGATCCTGCTCCTCGTGGCGATCGTCGGCGCGCTCGTGCTGGCCAAGCGGGAGGTGTGATGATCACCGAAGCCCTGGTGCTCAGCGCGATCCTCTTCGTGCTCGGTACGTTCGGCGTTCTCGTCCGCCGCAACGCGATCATCATGTTCCTCTGCATCGAGCTCCAGCTCAATGCGGTGAACCTCAGCCTCGTCGCCTTCTCCCGGATGTGGGGGATCGACGGGCAGATCTTCGTCTTCTTCGTGATGACGGTGGCCGCCGCGGAAGCCGCGGTCGGGCTGGCCATCATCATCTCGATCTTCCGTCACTACGAGACGGTCAACGTGGACAGCTTCAACCTGCTCAAGTGGTGACGGGCATGATCGCTTCGCTCGCCGCCCTGGCGCAGGGCGGGGGACAGGCGGCCGCGGAGGCGGGGCACTTCGAGCCCTTCTTCCCGGGCCTTGTCGTCCTGCTGCCGCTCCTCGGCTTCGCGATCAACGGATTCCTGGCGCTCCGGCACGCGCGGGCCTCGGCCGACGCGGTGCGCGCCGGGGGCGAGCTCGACCTGGGCGACGCGTCGTCCCGGCCGGCCACGCACACGCTGCCCACCTGGGTCGGCCCCGGCGTGATGCTCGTCGCCTTCCTGATCACGCTGGTGAACTTCAGCCGGATGCTCGGGGTGCACCTCGAGGAGCCGGTCGTCGTCCACTACTGGACGTGGATGGCCACGGGGACCTTCTCGGTCGACGCCGCGCTGCAGCTCGACCAGCTCTCGATGATCATGATGATGGTCGTCACGGGCGTGGGCTTCCTCATCCACGTCTTCAGCGTGGGCTACATGAAGGAGGACCCCGGGTACCCGCGCTACTTCGCGTACCTGAACCTCTTCGTCTTCTTCATGCTCGTGCTCGTGATGGGTTCGAGCTACGCGCTGATGTTCGTCGGGTGGGAGGGCGTCGGGCTCTGCTCCTACCTGCTGATCGGCTACTGGTTCTCGGACCGGGAGAAGGCGGACGCGGGCAAGAAGGCGTTCATCGTCAACCGCATCGGGGACGCCGGCTTCCTGATCGCGATGTTCCTCCTCTTCGCCACGTTCGGCTCGCTCGACTACGTGCCGGTCTTCGCCGGCGCGGAGGGGCTCGATTACGCGGGCGGCCTCGTCACGGCGATCACGCTCTTCTTCTTCGTGGGCGCCATCGGGAAGAGCGCGCAGATCCCGCTCTACGTCTGGCTTCCCGACGCGATGGCCGGCCCCACTCCGGTCTCCGCGCTGATCCACGCCGCCACGATGGTCACGGCGGGCGTCTACCTCGTGGCGCGCTCCTCGGTCCTCTTCGCGCTGGCGCCGCTCACGAGCGCGATCGTGGCGGGCATCGGTGTGCTCACGGCGCTTTTCGCCGCGACCATCGCGCTGAAGCAGAACGACATCAAGAAGGTCCTGGCGTACTCCACCGTCTCGCAGCTCGGCTACATGTTCCTGGGCGTCGGGGTCGGCGCGTACGCCGCGGGCGTCTTCCACCTCATGACGCACGCCTTCTTCAAGGCGCTCCTCTTCCTCGGCTCGGGCGCCGTGATCCACGCCATGCACGAGGCGTATCACAGAACGCACAGCCACGAGGATCCGCAGGACATGCGGAACATGGGCGGCCTCAAGGCCTTCATGCCGATCACCTGGATCACGATGTGGATCGCCACCGTCGCGATCGCCGGGATCTGGCCCTTCGCCGGCTTCTTCTCGAAGGACGAGATCATCTGGTACACCGGAG
>CALJLC010000286.1 GCA_937982605.1 uncultured Gemmatimonadales bacterium
TACCCATGCCGGCGGCGAAGCCCGCGACCCCCCACGTCAGCCCCATCCCGAGGGCGCCGCGCAACCGTCCGAGCCATCTTCGCATCGTCCCTCCGGATCGGGAGCGGCGCACGCGCTCCGTACGAAGCTCGACGGCCGTGCGCACACTTTGCATCGCAAAGTAGCCTCGTCGCGCCGCCCGGACCAATGGCGGCGGAGGAGGCGCTCGGTCGGCCCCGACCCGCTGAAGGGTCGACTGTCGACCCGCGGATCTTGCCCACGACTCCCGACTGCGGCTAGCCTTCAATCCTCGAAGTCTCGCGCGCCGCGAACCCTGGGCTCGCGGGTGGCCCGGTCGGGCCATCCGACGGTGCCGGCGGTGATCGAGCGAGGACGATGATGTCCGTGGTGCTGTGGGCGGGGCCGTCGGCCCCCCGCGGTGTGGGCGCGCGCTTTCTCATCCTCGTCGTCTGCACGGCGACCCTGACGTCGTGCGGAGACCCGTCGGGCGCCGGCGAGGACGTCGATCCGACCGGCAGCTACTTCCTGCACTCGGTCGACGGCGGCCTGCTGCCCACCTCGGTCACGGGGAGTCTCGGCTCGGCGCTGGTCACCGGCGGCTGGATGGTGCTCGACGCCGACGGCACATACGAGGAGGGCGGGGCTGCCCTGCTCAGCGTGGCCGGGTCGGTCGGCTGGGAGGTCGGGCGTGGGGGCGGCACCTGGTCGGTCGCCGGGTCAACCGTCTCCTTCAGCGATTCCGGGGACGGGAGCGGCCCGTTCACGGGAAGCTGGAACGCCGGCCGCCTGTCCATCACGATCCTCGGCGTGGAGAGCGAGTTCCGGGCCGGCGCGGCGGTCGCCGCGCTCGACGTCTCGCCCCCCGAGGCGTTCCTGGGATCGTGCGCACCGCTGCGACTGACCGGCGCCGCCACGGACCCCGCCGGGGGTGCGGTCGGGTCGGCGTCGGTGCACTGGAGCTCGTCGGACGTTTCGGTCGCGATCGTGGACGAGGCGGGCGCGGTCACACCCGTCGGCTCCGGTGAGGCGGTGATCCTGGGTACCGTCGGCGCCGGTGTCGATTCGACGATCGTGCGGGTCGATCACCGCGTGCCCGATCCGGTGACCCTGGACCCGGTGGTCTGGGCCGGGGCCCGTCCGCGCCTCAGCTGGTCGCCCGCGGATCCCGACGCGTTCTGCTCCTACGTCATCGGGCGAAGCGGGAACTGGGGCTCGTTCCAGAGCCTCCCGGGAGGGGTCGACTCCGTACTGGACGCGTCGGTGACGACATGGCTCGACGACGAAGTGGAGCGACTGTTCGGGCTCTCGATCAGCTATGCCGTGGCGGTCCAGAACGGTCCTCATTCCGCGCTGAGCGACTCCGTACGCCTCGTGCTGGGCACCTCGCTCGCCCACGACATCGAGCGCCGGCCGCTCGTGAGCCCGACCCGGGACGAGATCTATCTGCTGACCGGCGGCCTCGCCGACACGCTCCTGGCCATCTCCTCGACGACGCACACGGTGATCGGTCGGCGACTCGTTCGTGGAGGGCCGGTCGCGGTACGCCCGGACGGTGAGGCTCTCTTCGTCGTCACCTCGCAGAACGAAGTCGACTCCCTGTACACGCTGGCGCCGGGCACGCTCGACGCGCTCGGCGTGGCCGCGATGGCGCCGGGCCCGCAGCGCATCGGGCCGATGATCGCGGGACGGCCCGGGCGCGTGTACCTGGCGGGCACCGACGTCCAGACCGGGGTCACGCGCATCGATGTCGTGGACTCCGAGTCCGGCGCGGAGCTGGGTCAGGTCGATGTGTCGACCACGGCGTCCGCCTCCGAGTCGACGCTCCTGGCGGTGTCGCCGGACGCGTCCCGTCTGTTCGTCGCGAAAGCCACCGAAGTGGTCGTGATCGACGTGTCGACCGACACCCCCGGGGTCGTCGGTTCGACCACACTTCCGTACGTCGTCGGAGCGATGGCGCTGGCGCCGGACGGGGCGCGGCTCCACGTCGGGCAGCGTTGGGTCGGCACGGCCGTCATCGACGCGCTCGACGCGACCACGCTCGCGTCCGTCCAGCGACATTCCGCTCCGGGCCTCTTCGACTTCTTCGTCACGAACGAGCACCTCTACGTCTCGATGGGGCTCGACGGGAGGCCGGGGGACCTCCACTGCCTCTCCGGAGACGTGGTCCGACTCGACCTCGCGACGCTGACCGAGGTCGACCGTCGAGGCTACGTGCTGGTCCCGAGCTGGGTCGCCGTCTCCCGGGACGGGGGCTTCGTCTACGCACGGGGGCCGACCTCGACCACGCTCGTCGTCCCGACCTGGTAGGGAGGGGGCCCGCTCCGCGGGCCGGGAGCGTTGATGCCGGCGTCGGGGCACCGTACCCTCCACGGGGTCGGTACCCGAGGTCCGGGCGCACGCTTCCGGGAGGACGACGATGCCGAAGAAGGGGGTCGCGAAGCGCCTCTCCCCGGCCGAGCACGCCGCGCTGCTCGAGACGCTCGAGGCACGCTTCGCGGCGAACTGCGCGCGCCACGAGGACATCGAGTGGACGGAGGTGAAGGCCCGCCTCGAAGACCGACCGGAGCGGGCCCGCTCGCTGGCGGAGATGGAGCGGACCGGGGGTGAGCCGGACGTGGTCGGCCGCGACGCCGACTCCGGCGAGCTGCTCTTCTACGACTGTGCGGAGCAGAGCCCGGCCGGCCGGCGGAGCCTCTGCTACGACCACGAGGCGCTCGAGGCCCGGAAGAAGCACAAGCCGGAGGGAAGCGCGGTCCGCCTGGCCACCGAAATGGGCGCCGAGCTGCTCACGGTGGAGGAGTACGAGGCCCTCCAGGCGATGGGTCCGGTCGACACGAAGACGTCGAGCTGGCTCAGGACCCCGCCACGGATCCGCGAGCTCGGCGGCGCGATCTTCGGGGATCATCGCTACGGGACCGTCTTCGTGTACCACAACGGAGCGGAGTCGTACTACGCGGCGCGCGGCTTCCGCTGCGTGCTGCGGGTGTAGGAGTCACGAATCACGGGACGTGACCCGGCAGGGTCGAGCCCGGGGGAGGAGGATGATGCGGAGACGGGACTTCCTGGGCGCCCTCGGCGCCGCGGCGCTGCTGCCCCACCCAGGGGACGCCGACTCGCCACCGCGGGCGCCCAAGCGCCTGCTCGTGCTCGGCGGCACCAACTTCGTGGGCCCGGCCGTCGTCTCGGAGGCGATGGCTCGCGGCCACGAGGTCACGCTCTTCAATCGCGGGATCACCCGGCCCCATCTCTTCCCCGAGCTGGAGAAGCTGCGCGGTACGCGGTCGGCGACGGGCGGCGGCCTGGGCGCGCTCGAAGGTGCTCGACGGTGGGACGCGGTGATCGACGTCTGGCCCGAGCAACGCGGTCTGGTGGAAGAGACCGCCGCGCTGCTCCGGGACCGGACCGACTACTACGCCTACGTCTCGAGCATCGCCGTCTACTCGGACTTCAGCGGGCCGGGCATGGACGAGACCGCTCGCGTGCGCGCGGGTCCGCCGGGGGAGTACGGGGTCGAGAAGGCGGCGGCCGAGGCTGCGGTCCGCGCGGCCTACCCGGGCCGGCACGCGATCGTCCGGTGCCCGGCCATCGTGGGGCCCTACGACCCCGGCTCCTCGTACCACTTCTGGCTGCGGCGGCTCGCCAACCGGGACGAGGTGCTGTGTCCCGGCTCGGGCCTCGACCCGGTCCAGATCGTGGACGTCCGTGACGTGGCGCGCTGGACCCTGGACTCCGTCGACGCGTCCCGGCCGGGCACCTTCAACCTCACCGGTCCGTGGCCGCCCCGTACCATGCGGGACTTCCTGACCGAGACCGCGGACGCGGTCGGCGCCGCGGCGCGTCTCACGTGGGTGGACGCGGACTTCCTGCGCCGTGACCAGGGTGTCTACTCCTTCTCCGACATGCCCCTTTGGGCGCCGCTGGACGAGGATGAGGGCTTCTTCCAGATCAGCGGCGAGGCGGCGCTCGAGGCCGGCGCGAGCTACCGTCCCGTGGCCGACACGGCCCGAGCGTCCTGGGCATGGTTCCGGTCGCACTTCTTCAAGGATGTCGTCTTTCCGCTGCACGGGTCGGGGATCGCGGCGGAACGCGAGGATGCGATCCTCGCTGCCTGGCGGGAGGCCCGTGGCTAGGAGTCCGGGCCGGATCGCGGCCGGAACCGCGGCCTCCGCCCTGGCCGCACTGCTCGTGGCGACGACCGCGGCTCGGGCGCAGCTCACCGTCACCCTGGTCGGCAATGCCGGGGTCGTCGTCTCCGACGGAGAAGTGTCGCTCCTGATCGACCTGCCGTACGAGTCGGGCGCCTTCGGCTATCAGACGTACGACCACGAGGCGCTTGCCCCGGTCGGCGACGTCGTCTCGGTCGTGACGCACCACCACCGGGACCACTTCGCCCCGGAGCTCTTCCTCTCGCGTGCAGCGTGGCGCGCGATCGGGCCTCCGTCCGCGATGGCGGGTGTGCCGGCCGCCCGGATCCTGACCGGCGACTCTATCGTGGTGGGCTCGTTCAGCGTGGTGGTGGTGCCGACCCCGCACACCGACGACCACCGCTCGTATCGGGTGCGCTGGCACGATCGTGTCCTGCACTTCGTCGGAGACACCGAAGACCCGACGAGCCTCGTCGCGACCCCTCCCATGGACGTCCTTTTCGTGACGCCGTGGCTGAGCTGCGCCGCCGAGACCGCCGCGGGCTTCCGCACGGCGGCCCGGCGAATCGCCTACCACGTCGATCCCGGCGGGCGAGACCGCTTCTGTGGAGGGATCGAGGTGCTGCCTCAGGGGGCTTCGTTCCGGGTCGAACGATGAGCCGTCGCCCGACACGCCGCCCGTGACCGACCACCACATCGCCTTCCCCGCAGGAGGCACGGGACCCGGGGTCCTCTTCGAGAGGGACCGTGCGGGGGCCTACCGACCCGTGGCGGCGAAGCGCGCCTGGACCCGGAGGCTCGACTACCTTCGCGAGAGGCTCGGCCCTGCCCGGAACCGCCGGTGAGAAAGGAGTACCGGAAGGCGGTCCGTGCCCTCTTCACCGAAGGCATGGCCGACCTGGATCCCGGATTCGAGGGCCCCGACGATGCCGAGCCGATCGACGTCGACGAAGGGATCGTCCGCCTCGGTGGGCTGGCCTCTCGCCGGGACCTCTGGTGGCCCCTCCCCGACCCCTCCCTCGACCGGCCCGGCGACCTCGGTGCGCTCCGGCAGAGCCTCGAGCCGCTTCCGCCGGAGACGGCGATCGAGCACGCCCGCCCGCCGGTCGCCGAAGCACTCGAGGTCGTTTGCCGCCACGCGATTCCGTTCCTCCACGCCTGGGCGGTAGCCCGCGGCGGCTCCGGCTTCGAGGAGCGAGGGAACCGCTGACCCGTCCGCGGCTCGTCTCGCGCTAGCGGCTCCGGACGAGCTTCGTCAGCACCCGGTCGAAGGTGGCCGCGAAGGCCTGCGTGTCTCGCGCGCTCCGGGCGGATGGACCCCCGGTCTCGACGCCGCTGGACCGGAGGGAATCCATGAAGTCCCGCACGGAGAGTCGCTCGCCGACGTTTTCCGGGGTGTACTCCTCGCCGCGCGGATCGACCACGCGGACGCCCTTTTCGACGAGGCGCGCCGCGAGCGGGATGTCCGCTGTCACGGCCAGGTCGCCCGCCCGGGCTTGCTCCGCGATGTGGTCGTCGGCGACGTCGGGACCGCCCTCGACCCGCACCGCCTCCACGAACGGGTTGTTCACCGGCGTCCACAGGCGCTGATTCGCCACGAACGCGGTTGCGATCTCGAGGCGGAGCGCGGCCTTCGCCACGATCGACTTCACGTCGTTGGGTGCCGCGTCGGCATCGACCCAGATCCTCACGGTATGACTCCGTCGTGGGCGGCTTCGTTCGCGGGCCGCGGATCGCTCGTGGCCGATCCTCCGACTCCGCCTCCGCCGCGAGCACCGCCCGAGGCGGGCGCCGTGCCGGCGGTCGGATCGCGCAGGACCTCGACGTCGATCGTCGTGACGATCCCGTCGATCACTTCGACCACACCGAGGCGGAGCTCCCCGGCCTCGATCGTGGCGCCCCGGCGCAGCTCGCCCGCGAGTCGCTCCACGAGGAGGTCGCCGAGGGTCCGCTCGGGGTCCGGATCCAGGTGGACGCCGTAGAACTCCTCCACCTCTCCGACGGTGGCGGACGCGCTCATCGGAAAGGCCATCTCCACGACGCGTTCCTGCTCGGGCAGCTGCCGTGGCGCGAACATGCGGTCGACCATCGGGCGCACGGCGGGCTTGAGGACCACGAACACGTGATCACCCGCCTCGATGCTCGTGCTCCCCCGGGGCGGGATCATGTCGCCGTCCCGCAGGAGCATGGCGATGACGGCGGTCTCGGGGAGCGCGAGTGCGCGCACGCGGCGCCCGGCGGCGAGGCAGGAGGGCTCGACGAGGTAGTCGACGATGTCGCCGTCGACGTCCTTGAGCGACGTGATCTCCAGCGTGACCGGCGGAGCCGGCACGCCCGCCTCGCGCACGCCCAGCCGATCGGCCGCCCAGGGCAGGCTCCACCCCTGGAGTAGCGCGGACAGGAGCACGACGAAGAAGACGACGTCGAAGAGCTCGAGCGCCCCCGGGGCCCCGCCGAGGAGGGGGTAGATGGCGAGGACGATCGGGATCGCGCCCTTCAGCCCGGCCCATGCCAGGAAGGCGAGCTCACGGGCCGTGAAGCCGAACGGGGCGAGCGTGGTGAAGACCGCCACGGGGCGAGCGACGAAGATGAGCACGGCCCCGGTGAGCGCGCCTTCGAGGGTCACGTCCGCGATCCGGGAGGGGGTGGCCAGCAGCCCGAGCATGACGAACATGACGATCTGAGCCAGCCACGCCGCCCCGTCGTGAGCGAGCCGGACGCCGCGATTGAAGACCATGCGGCGGTTTCCCATCACGATGCCCGCCAGGTAGACCGCCAGGAAGCCGCTCCCGCCGAGGTAGGCCGGAAGGCCGTACGCCAGCAGCGCGATGCCCACGGTCATGGCCGGATAGAGACCTGCCGCGTCGAGCCGCACGCGATTCACGAGCACGGTCCCACCCCACCCGACGAGCAGCCCGCCTAGCGCGCCGATCACCCCCTGCCGCAGGAAGAACGCCACCATCGGCCAACCCGGCTCCATCGTGCCGGTGAGCAGCCCGACGAGTCCCAGGGTGAGAAGCACCGCCATCGGATCGTTCGAGCCCGACTCCACCTCCAGCGTGGCGGCGACCCGCTCGCGGAGGTGGAGCCCCTGCCCCCGGAGGATCGCGAACACGGCCGCCGCGTCCGTGGAGCCGACGATGCTCCCGAGCAGGAGCCCCGTGGTGAGCGGCACGCCGAGGAGCCAGGAGGCGAAGACGCCCGTCACCCCCGCGGTGAGCAGAACGCCGACGGTGGAGAGCGCGAGGGCGGGCCGCCACACGAGCCCCACCGAGCTCAGGCGGGTGCTGAGCCCCCCGTCGAAGAGAATGAGGAGGAGCGCGACCGTGCCCGCTCCGTGGGCGAGCGCGAAGTCGTCGAACGCCAGCCCCAGGAGCCCGTCCTCCCCCGCCAGCATGCCGACCGCCAGAAAGAGGACGAGCGTGGGCACGCCGGCCCGGGTCGAGAGCTTGCTCGAGAGGATCGCGGCGAGGAGGAGGACGGCCGAAAGAAGGATCAGGGCTTCGATTCGCGGCATGAATCCGATCGATCTTCCGTGGGGCCGGCTTCAGCGGCGGCCGTACCACAGCACGGCGCCGGGGAGTGCTTCCTCAGTTCGTCTCCGCCATGTCCCCCATGGCGTCGAAGATCATCCCGAGTAGATCGTTCATGGCGCCGCCCCTGATCCAGCGGGCGACCACGACGAGCTCGTTGGCCGGATCGACGTACACGAGGTTGGAGCCGGCCCCCGAGTGCGTCCACGTGTACTCCGGTGCGTTCGGATAGCGGCCACGGTCGGTGTTGAGGTAGAAGTTCATGTAGCCGTAGCCGTCGTTCACCGCGCCGGGCGTGGTCGCCATGTCGATCCACTCCTCGGATACGAGGCGCTGGCCGTTCCACATGCCCTTGTGGAGCGTCAGCAGGCCGAAGCGACCCAGGTCGTAGGCATTGATGAGCATGCCCCCGCCCCAATGGGATCCGCCGGAGACGACCTGCACCATCTTGCCGTCGAGGATGATCCACGAGTTGTCGTACCCGTGCCAGCGCCAGGTGGGCGAGGCGCCGATGGGGTCCATGACGTACTCACGCAGGACATGCGGAAGGGGTCGACGCCAGACGCTGGTCGCGGCCAGGCCGAGCAGGTTGACCCGTGTGTCGTTGTACTCGAAGACGGTGCCGGGCGCGTTGCGCGGACGCGTCTTCCAGGTCGAGCGGTCCTCGTCAGGCCGGTCCGCCCACTCGGGCTTGCCCCAGAGCGTCCCTTCCCAGTCGCTCGTCTGACGGAGGAGATGATCCCAGGTGATCCCGCGGTTGTGCTCCGACTCGAAGAGGAGCTTCGGACGGCGGGCCGTCTGGTCGTCGGGCTCGCCGTCGTACGCTTCCAGCACGATCGGCGGCATGTAGTCCCGGACCAGATCGTCGACGCTGCCGATCAGCCCCTGGTCGTACGCCAGCCCGACGGTCGTCGAGAGGAAGCTCTTCGCGACGCTGAAGGTGTTGTCCACCTTCGACGGCTCACCCCACTCGGCCACGATGTAGCCCCGGTGGATGATGAGCCCGCTCTGCGGCGCCCGCACCGTGAACGGGCCGATGGCCTCACCGTACGGCTCCCGCGCGAAGGTCATCTGGTGGTTGAAGTCGAGGTCCCGCGGCGAGCTCGACTCGGACGCGATCGCGAAGTCGACGGCGGCCTGGAGTCGCTCGGCGTCGAAGCCGGCCTCTGCGGGGGTTCGACGCTCCCAGTCGAGGTGGTGACCCGGCCAGTACGTCTGCGCCGCGGCGCCCGTCGGGGCCGAGAGCACGGCGGCGGCGACCAGCGCGGCCGCGCGGCCCACGGCGCCACGGGGACGCCTGCGGGTCGAGGGGCGCAGGGAGGGGCGGTGGGTGTGGGTCGGGCGGGCGTGGCGCATCGTCGCCTCCGGGCGATCGTCGAGGAGCCGACACGGTAGACGACGATCGGGTCGCACGCCACGGGCCGTCGACCGGGGGGCGACGGCGGTGAGGACACTCCCCAGTCGGCGAGGCGCCCCGTATCTTGCGGCGGCGCGGGGCGGCCGGCCCGGTGCCGTGACCGCCGCCCCGAGGCATGACGCCCCCACCGCCCCCAGGCACCGCCCGCCTCGTCGACTCGCTCCGCCGTGTGGCGAGCCGCAACCGCCTGGCCCGCAAGCTCCTCGTGGCCCCGAATTTCGCCGCGGGCCGCGAGCTCCTGCGTCGGCTCGCAGCCGAGCACGGAGGGTGGATCGGGTTCGAGGTCACCACCCCTCATCGCCTGGCCCAGCGTCTCGCACTGGCCCACTCCGAAGACGAGCCGACGCGACTGCTCGACGCCTTCGAGCAGCAGTCCCTGCTGGACCAGGCGATCGATTCCGTGCTGCCCTCCGAGAGCGGACCGCTCGCCGAGCTCTCCGAGGGGGTCGGCTTCCGCGAGCGACTCCACGGGGCGATCGTGGCGCTCCGGCTGGCCGGCATCGGGCCGCACGAGCTCGATGCGGCTCGCTTCGCGCAGTGGCAGAAGCGGCTCTTCCTGCTGCGCGTGTTGCGTCGGTACGAGCGGCTGCTGGCCGAGGGGCGATGGGCGGACACCGCGGCGGTGATCTCCGCCGCGCTGGAGACGCTGGAGGCGGAGGGCCGACGACTCCCGGCGATCCTCGACGCCGACGTCGTGGCGTTGATGCCCGGGCTCGGCACACGCGGGCTACAGGGGCGACTCGTTTCCGCGCTCGCCGCGCGCGGCGCCAAGGTGCTCGACACCGATCCCGTGGTCGGCCTCGAACCACCTGCGGGTACGCTGCAGTCGCGCAACGGGGAGCCCGGTCCCGGCTCGTACCTCTACGCGCCGACGGCCGCCTCCGCCGACGAGCCGCTGCGCATCGACCTCTTCGCCGCCGCGTCGATCGAAGCCGAGCTGCGCGAAGTGCTGCGCCGGGTGGTGGCCCGGGGGCTGGCGTGGGATCAGGTCGAAATCGTGGCCACCGACGCCGCGGCGTACGGATCCGCGCTACACGCGCTCGGCACCCGGCTCGGCATTCCGGCCACGTACGCGACCGGGCTGCCGATCGGACGCACGCGCACCGGACGCGTCGTCCAGACGTACCTCGACTGGATCGAGGGAGGGTTTCAGGCACAGCCGATCCGGCGGCTGCTCGAGGCGGGCGACCTCCGTCCACGCAGGTCCGCCTCGGGGCCGGTTCCCGCTCCCGCGGCGTTGGCACGCCGCTTTCGCTCGCTCCGCATCGGGTGGGGCCGCAAGCGCTATCGGTCGCAGATCCGCGCGGCTCTCGAGGGTCTCGACGAGATCGGGCCGGACCGGCACGAGTCGACCGAGCGCTTCGAACGCCGCCGCGAGCGAGCCCGGTCGGAGCTCGAGGCGCTCAAGGCGATCCTCTTCCCGGCGCTGAAGGCGACCCCCGCCGTTCCCGACCGGATGGGCGAGGGAGGCGCGCACGTTTCGCCGGCCGAGCTGGCGGGGGGGCTCCAGGCATTCCTCCGTCGGGTACCGCGTGGCCGTGGGCCGGACCGCGTGGCCCGCGAGGAGGTCACCCGAATCCTCGACCGGGTCGCCGCTACGCTGCATCGGCGTACCGAGTTCCGGGCGGCGGTGTCGATCCTCCGCCAGTATCTCGACGTCCGCGTGCGCCCCCGGACGCCGGGCGACGATCCCGACGGCGCGGGCGCGCCCTGGTCGTCGATGGGTGGCGCGCTGCACCTGAGCGATCTCGAGCACGGGGGCTACACCGGCCGGCCCGCGGTCTTCGTCGTCGGCCTCGACGCAGAGCGGATGCCCGGCGGCGGCGCGCAGGATCCGGTGCTCCTCGACGGGGACCGACGGGTCCTCGGGGACGCCCTGCCCACGTCGGCGGAGCTGCTGCGCGAGCGCATCTGGGGCTTCGCGGCGCTATTCGCCAGGCTGCGCGGGACGGTCACCCTGAGCTACGGAGCCTGGCAAGCGACCGAGGCCCGGTCGGTCGGTCCCTCCTCCGTCCTGCTCCAGGCGCTGCGACTGACGCGCAGAGACGACACGCTCGCGTTTCAACAGCTGCACGACGAGCTCGGCCGCGTGGTCGGCGCGGTCCCGCGGGGGGACGGTGCGCTGCTCGACCCCGACGACTTCTGGATGCGAGCCCTGGGCTCCGGCGTGGTACTTCGGCGGGGGCTCCGCGCGGTCCGGGCGTCGTACCCCGAGCTCGACGGCGGGCTGGCCGCCGAGGCCGAGCGGAAGGGCGGCACGCCGTCGGCGATCCACGGGGTGATCACGCCCCGCCCGGAGCTCTTCGATCCGCGCCGCAGCGAGTCGATCTTGGTGTCGGCCAGCCGGCTCGAAGCACTCGGCAGGTGTCCGCTGCGGTACCTGCACGCCTCGGTCCTGCGCGTCTACCCTCCGGACGATCCGGAGCTCGACCCCGACGTCTGGCTCGACCCGAGGCAGCGTGGCAGCCTCCTGCACTCGGTCTTCGACCGGACGCTGAGGGACTCCGTGGATTCGGGCGTGCGGGTCGACGATGCGGCCTTCGAGCGACTGGCGCTCGAGCGGCTCGCCGAGGGGATCGCGCAGCTCCGCCACGAGGTTCCGATCCCGGGCGAGGGCACGCTGCAGAGAGAGAGCGCCGCGCTCCGCGAGGACGTGCGCTCCTTCGTGCGCATGGTCCGTGAGGACGGAGCAAAGTGGGTCCGACTGGAGCTGCGTTTCGGCCTCGAGGGCGACGAGCCGGTCACCCTCGACCTTCCCGGCGGCACGCTCAGGCTCCGCGGCGCGATCGACCGGGTCGACGAGGATCTCGCGGGGCTCCACGTGATCGACTATAAGACCGGAACCGCGTACGGCTTCGAGCGAGGCGTCTTCGACGGTGGGCGCCGTCTCCAGCACGCG
>CALJLC010000287.1 GCA_937982605.1 uncultured Gemmatimonadales bacterium
TGGAAAGAGGGCATCGAGGCGTTTCACGAGAAGCGCCCCCCGCGCTATCGCGGCGAGTAGACCGCGTGCTCCGACGCGTCTTCGATCCCCGCTCCATTGCGGTTGTGGGCGCCAGCGCCGACCCCGCCAAGCGCGGCAACCTGATCCTGCGCGCCCTCTCCGCGTCGGGGTACGACGGCGCGGTCTACGCGGTGAACCCCCGCGGCGGGCGGATTCTCGAGTACGACGTCATCGAATCCGTCGAGGCGCTCCCCGAGGGGGTGGACCTGGCGGTGCTGTGCACGCCCGCGTCCGCGGCGCCGGAGCTGGTCCGCCGGCTCGGGGCGCGAGGGGCGGGCGGGGCCCTCGTGCTGGCGGTCGGGTACGGAGAGTCCGGAGCGGAGGGCCGGGCGCTGCAGGAGGAGCTCCTGCTCGCCTCCCGGGAGACGGGGGTGCGCATCGTCGGCCCCAACACCTCCGGCCTGCTCAACCTGCACTCCGGCGTCAATCTGGTCGGCGCGAAGGGCGTGCGCCCCGGCGGGCTCGCCCTCGTCCTGCAGTCGGGCAACGTGGCGCTCTCGCTCATGACGGAGGTGACGGAGCGCTCCTGGGACGGGATCTCGCTCTACCTCGGGGTCGGCAACGCCATCGACGTCGGCTTCGCCGACGCCCTCGACTACCTGGAGACGGACGACCGGACGCACGCGGTCATCGCCTACGTGGAAGGACTCCCGCGGGCCCGTGACTTCCTCGCGTCGGCGGCCCGGATCACCCGCTCGAAGCCCGTGGTGGTCGTGAAGTCCGGCCGGACGCAGGGTGGCGCACGGGCCGCGCTCTCGCACACCGGGGCGGTGGCCGGCACCTACGAGCGCTTCTCGGCCGGGCTGGCGCAGGCCGGCGTAGTCGAGCTCGAACGCACGGACGAGCTGCTCCACGTGGCCGAGACGCTCGGCCGCCAGCCCCCGTGCCCGCCGGAGCTCGGGCTCGCCATCCTCACCGACGGCGGCGGACAGGGCACCCTCGCGGTCGACGCCCTCGAAGCCGCGGGGGCGACCCTCGCCGAGCTGTCCGAAGCGACGCGGTCGACGCTCCGGGCGCTCCTCGGGCCCGCGGCCGCGGTCTCCAACCCCGTCGACTTCGCGGGCTCCGCCGACGGCGACCCCGAGGTCTTCGGCCACGCGCTCGACGCGCTCCTCTCCGACGATTCCGTAGGGGCCGTGCTCGTGATCGGGCTCTTCGGCGGCTACGGGGTCCGCTTCGCGTCGAGCCTGACCGAGGGCGAGGTCCGCGCCGCCGAGCAGATCGTCCGGGGCGCCGGGCGCACGGGCAAGGCCGTCGTCATGCACACGATGTTCGCGAGCCACCGGACGCGGCCCCTCGAGATTCTGGGCGCGGCGGGGATTCCCGTCGTCGCGTCGCTCGAGACCGCATGCCGGTGCGCGGTCGAGCTGCAGCGACGGGGTCGCCTGCTGGCCCGGAAGCGGTGGGCCGGCGCCGAGGCCGCCCCGGCCCGGCCGGGTGCAGGGAGGCGCCACCCCGAGCTCGACGACGCCGCCGCCGAGGAACGCCGCACGCTCAGCGAGCCGGAGGCCCGCGCCGTGCTCGAGCGGAGCGGGCTGCGCTTCGACGGCGCCGAGATCGTGGGCACGGCCGGGGAGGCGGCCAAGGCGTGGTCGCGGCTCGGCTGTCGAGCGGCCGCGAAGCTCGTCTCCCGGCGGATCACGCACAAATCGGACGCGGGGGGCGTCGTGCTGGACGTGGACGGACCCGAGGAGGCAGCCGAAGCCTTCGAGCGGATCGCGCGCGGCGCGGCCGCGTGGCGGGCCGCCCACGACCTCCCCGACGAGGAGACCCGCGTCCTCCTGACGCCGATGCTGCACCCGCCACGCGCCGAGCTCCTCGTGGGCGCCGCGGGGGAGCCGGCGCTCGGGCCGGTCGTGACCGTAGGCGCGGGCGGCATCTGGGTCGAGGCCCTGGCCGACGTGGCCCACCGTGTCCTCCCCGTCCGGGACGAGGAGATCGTCGCCGCGCTCGCCGACCTCCGGGTGACCGCGCTACTCGGGGAAGCGAGGGGGCTCCGCCCGGTGGACCTCGCGCCCGTCGTCGCGGCCGTGCGGGCGGTCGCGACCGCCATCGAGGAGGACGCCAGGATCACGGAGGTCGAGATCAATCCCCTGTTCGTCTACGAGGACCGCTCGGTCCCGGTCGACGCCCGCGTCGTTCTGGAGCCCGTCGACGCGACCCCCTGATACACGAAGCCCCCGCCCGACGGATCGGGCGGGGGCCCGCGGGGGTCAGGCCGAGGCCCGACGTGCTACGTGTGGAGCTCAGCCGCCGTAGCTGACGTTGAACTCGTTGTCCACGGTGACGCCGCAGACCGCGCCGTTCGTGCTCGCCGTGATCGACTGACCGGTGAAGCTGGCCGCGTACGAGAGGTCCACGCTGCAGCCGCCGGACTTCTCGCCGGTCTCCCAGTCGACCGAGCCCGTGAGGGCCCCGTCCCAGTCGAGCGTCGTGACTTCCTGGTCGAAGGTGCCCTCGAAGTTGAAGACGAGAGACATCGAGCTGTCGAGCTCGAAGGTCTGCTCGTTCTGGGCCGTCGCGACGCAGCTGCTGTGCGCCTGACCGAGGCTGAAGGCGAGGTCGAACTCACCCGTCTCGTCGTCGACCGTGCCGCTGGCGCTGCCGGTCAGGTTGACCGAGCCGCCGCCTTCGCACGGCACCGTGAGCTCGACGCTCTCGGAGAAGGAGACCGGGGCGCCCTGCGGGCCGCCTTCCACGAAGTTCGGCGCGCCCGACGGGCTCAGGAACGCGGACGTGAGGATGATTTCGGAAAGGGCCGCCACCTCGGCTTCGGTGAGCGGATCGCCGGTCGCGACAGGGCCGTCGTCGCCGCAGGCGGCGACGCCGAGCGCCGCGACGAGCGCGAGCGAACGAACGATGTTGCGATACATGGGAATCCCCCGGGTCACGGAGTACGGAAGAAAAAAGGGCGTGCCACGAGGGGTCGGCCCCCCCGCCGGACTCCAAGCTATGGCAAGGTACATGCCGACTGAAAGCGTTTTCTGGTACAGCCCTGCCGCGCGCCCCTTGCACGACCCTCCGAGCGTCGATATATAGAGCGACGATATACAGACCATCGACACACGGAAAGGCCGCAACATGGCTGAGGATTCGTTCGACGTGCAGGGGTTCGCCCGGGACATCAACGTCCTCCTCGTACTGTCCACGCTGCGCCATGGCGCCCGGCACGGGTACCAGATCGCGCTCGACGTCGAGACGGAGAGCAACGGGCTATTTCGTTTCCGACACGGCACGCTCTACCCGATCCTGCACCGGCTGGAGGAGGACGGTCTCATCCACGGCCGCTGGTCCCGGCGCGAGAAGGGGCGGCGGCGCAAGGAGTACACCCTGACCTCGAAGGGTGAGGCGTACCTCCGGGGCGAGGCCGACCGGGTCGAGACCGTCGTCGACCGCCTCCTGCGCATGGTGCGAGGTCCGGGAGAAGCGACCGCATGACCGCGCACGGAGTGGCTTCGTCCACCCTGGCCGCCGTATCCGGGCAGATCTCGGCGCCGCTGCCGGCGAAGACGCAGTTCCTCAGGGAGCTGGCCGCGGACCTCCAGGAGCTGACCGCCCGGCTCCAGGCCGAAGGCGTGCCGGGCGACGAGGCGCGAAGGCGGGCCATCGACGCGCTCGTCCCCGACGCCGAGACCGCCCGACGCCTCGAGCGACTCCACGCCTCGTGGTACGTCCGTGCCACCAGCCACTGGAGCGCCGACCGACTCCGCCGAATCGAGCGCGCGCTCCTGGCGCTGTGCTTCCTGGGCGTGCTCGTGGTGCAGACCCGGGCGCTCGGCGCGGCGGACTTCCTGGGCTACCGCTCGCCGTTCCTCTGGCCCGTCCTCGGCGCCGGGGCGCTGACCGTGACCGCCGTGGCAGTGAAGGCCTTCCAGCTGTGGGTGAAGGCCGACCACCGGGAACCCCGCAGCGGGCTTCGCCTGATCCCGCTGCTCAGCGTGGCTCCGTTCGCCATCGCCGTCCTCGGCATCTGCGTGGACGGGGTGATCGTGTCGGCGGCGCTGGAGCGCACGCCGGAGCTGGCCGGGACGCTCCTGCTCCGGAGCCTGATCCAGGACGCGGCGCTGATGGCCGTCGCGCTCCTCTTCGGCCTGCTCGGAGCGCTGGGATGGCTCGTCACGTCCCAGTGGGTCGCCGTGCAGGAAGACGCGTACCGCAGAACGCTGGCCCTCGAAGACGGCGCGCCGATCCACGGCAGCCGCTCATCCGCTCTCATCCCCTGAAGGAGGCTCGTTCCGATGACGTACATCTGGGAAGCCATGGGCTTCATCCGCTGGCCGATCGCCTTCGCCCTCCTCTGCGTCGTCCTGCTGACGGCCTATTCCTGCGCCCGACTCTGGCGGCCGGGCGCGGCCGCCGACCTGCTCACGAAGGCATGGATCGACGCGATCCTGTTCTGGGGCGGCTTCGCGATGATCGCGGGCGTCCTCGGCACCCTGATCGGGATCGTCATCGCGGCGCAGTCGATCGAGGCCGCCGGATCGGTCTCCGCCACGCTGGTGTGGGGCGGCATCAAGGTGGCCATGCTGAGCTCCGCCTTCGGCACGCTGATCCTGGGTGGCTCGGCGCTCCTCTGGTTCGGGCTGCAGCTCCGCTGGCGGGTCCTCGAGGCGCGGGACGTGGCCGACCTCTGACCGGACCCGCCGCGGCTCTGCGGGGTATTCGGTGTGCTAGACGATTCCGCAGGAACTCAACACCGAGGCAGGTCGATGGCTGCAGGGAAGAACGGCGTACCGGGGACGCACGAGCGGCGACTGATGGAGAGCGAGTCCCGGTGGCTTCAGAAGGCGCTGTTCGCCCTTTCCAAGGCCGAGGACGACCGGGAGAAGCTCGCCGACGCGATGGACGGCGAATCCGGGGTCATGAAGGTCAAGATCAAGGGCAAGGCGTTCGACATTTCGACCGTGCACTCGGCGATGACCGACGCGGTGCAGGAGCGCGCCGAGCAGCTCCGCGAGACCCTCAGCTCCAGGGGCGCGGCGCTCCGCTAGGACGAGCTGAGCGCCGCGGCGGTGAAGGCCGCGAGCACCGCGAACCCCGTGGGGATCAGGAAGAGGATCGTTCGTCCGGGGCTGACCTGACGCTGTCGGATCGACCGCACGGCTTCGAGCGGCACCGACACGGGCGCGTCGACCCGACCCCACCGCTCCCCGATCACCCGGCCCTCCTCGATGCGCGGGTCCTTCACCCGGTGCGTCGCGCCGTCCACGTCCTGCAGCAGGACCAACGACGGACGGTCGCGCGTGACGCGTTCGGGGGAGGACGGGACCCACGTCGCGCACCCGCTCAGCAGCATCGACGCGAATCCGAGCACCACGGCGTTTCGCATGCTCCTCATGACTTCCTCCCGGCCTGACACGGCCCGCTGGAGACTCACGAGGGCAAGCTGGCCCCGAGGGGCCGGGACTTCTCTACGTCGTGGTGCGTAGGCCGAGGGCGGCGGGGATCAGCCGACGACCCCGATATCGGTGGCCACGAGCGCCTCGATCACACGCCCGGAGAACCACTCGTCCCGGTGCTCCATGAGGAGCTCGTACCCCTCGCTGGCGGTACGCGCGGCGCGGTACGCCCGGTGCTCCGTGATCCCGGTCCACGTCTCCGCGACGCCGACGATCTGGCCGCCCAGGGAGATGTCCTCCCCGCGCTTGCCCTCGGGGTAGCCGGAGCCGTCCCACCGCTCGTGGTGGTCTAGCACGTACCGGGCTTCCATCGAGAAGTGCTTGATGGGGCTCAGGATCCGCGCCCCCACTTCCGGGTGCGTCCGCACGACCTCGAGCTCCTCCTCGGTCAGCTTTCCGGGCTTCAGCACGATCGCGTCCGGAACGCCGATCATGCCGATGTCGTGGAGCAGACCCGCCCGCCGCACGGTCTCGATCTCGGCCTCCGAGAGCCCGAGCTCCTGTGCGATGGCGGCGGCCAGGAGGGCCACCGCCCGGCTGTGACCCGTGAAGTCCTGGCTCCGGGCGTCCATCGCCTGCATCAGCGCCTCGAGCGCGCCCAGCGTGAGCTCGGCGGTCCGGGCCTCCGCCTCGGCCATCGAGCGGTACATCCAGTTGAGCATGTGGCGCTGGTACTGCTTGGAGCCCTGACGCACGAGCGCTTCTCTGAGCACGCGCGCGAAGTGGTCGGGGTCGATCGGCTTGAGGAGGTAGTCCGCTGCGTCGAGCTCCTGGACCGCCCTCGCGGTGCGGTCGTCGCCGATGCCGGTGATGAGGATCACTTCGATCTCCGGAACGAGGCGTCGGGCCTCCCTGGCCAGGTCGGCTCCCGTCATGCCCGGCATCACCATGTCCGTGACGAGCACGTCGGGTCGGATCCGCGGGATCGCCTCCATGGCGTCGGTGGGATCGAGGTAGCCGTGCACGGAATAACCGAACCGGCGGGCATGCGCCGACAGGAGCGCCACGGTCGTGGGGTCGTCGTCGACCACCATCACGCTACCCTCGTCGATCGCGCCCGGGCGCACGCCGTCTTCCCGCTCGGGCCCCAGCCGTTCGGTGGTCGGTAGCACGTCTCCCATCGTCTCCCTCGGAGTTGCGGACGGCCGGTGGTGCGGGACCGCTTCGGATGGCCCATCGCTTCGCCGACCCGGTCCTCCTGTCTAGGAGGATCGGCACCGGCCGATCGGACTTGACCTCGACCGCTCCGGACGGCGGTCATGGCGGCCCCGGTCGGCTAGATTTCCGCACAGGTACTCGACAGCCCGGGGGGGCCATGGACCAGGACACGAAGCGGCGACTCCTCACGCTCCGGGAGACGGACGACGGCGCGCGCGGCGGCGCCGCGAACCGGGCGGTCTCCCGGCGCGTCGTCGCCTCGGTTGCGGCGCTCGCCACGGCGTTCGGACTCGGCACGGCCGCCGACGCGCAGGAGACGTTCCTGACCCGGTGCGGGGCCGGCGTCCACGCGGGTGAGGGCACTGGGTGGGTGTCGGTGCCGCAGGGCCAGATCTTCTGCCCTCTCGCCGCCGATCCGAAAGCCGAGCGCTCGTTCGCCAGCTACCTGCGCGGCGACTTCGCCACGGTCGCCGACGCCCCGCCGGGCACGACGACCAACATCGCCGCCGTCGGCCTCGGGGATACGTTCGCCCTGTTCCGGTTCGCGGCGCGGCGCCCCGGCAACGGCATCCAGGTCGACCTCGCGGCCGCCGTGTTCAGCCACTTCAACCTGGACGCGCCCAGCTTCGACCTCATCAACGCCGACTACATCGTCGGCATCCCGCTCACCGCCCGGTTCGCCGGCTTCTCGGCGCGGTTCCGCGTCTACCACCAGAGCTCGCACCTCGGAGACGAGTTCCTGCTGAACCGCCAACCCGAGCGCGTGAACCTCTCGTTCGAGTCGTTCGAGGCGATCATCTCGCAGGAGCTCGGGCCGCTGCGGATCTACGGGGGCGGCGAGGCGTTCTTCCGCCGAGAGCCGTACCAGCTTCCGAGCCGCCTCGTCCACGCCGGCGGCGAGTTCCGGCCCGTCCTCTTCGGCGGGGCGAGGCTGCTGGCGGCGTTCGACTACAAGCTCGTCGACGACGACACGTGGAGCTACGGCTGGAACGCCCGGGCCGGCCTCGAGCTGGCGCGCGTTCCAAGCCCCGGCCATCCGCCGCGCATCATCAGCATCGTGGCGGACTGGTACGAGGGCACGGCGCCGTACGGTCAGTTCTACCGGGACGACATCCGCTACATCGGCGTCGGCCTCAACCTCTCGCTCTGAGCGTCAACCAGCCGGCCGCGGGGCGAGCCCGCGTCACCGACCGATCCGGTCGACGCGTGAGCCGACGAGCACGTAGAGTGCCCCATCGGGGCCGACCAGCAGGTTCGTGATGCCCTGGACGAGGTCGTCGGGGAAGCGCGCGAAGGCGTACGCGGTGCCCGGCTCCTCGTCGTCCATCCGGTAGACCCAGCCGGCGACGTAGTCGGCGAAGAAGTAGTCGCCCAGGTAGTCGTCGCCGAAGAGGTTGGTCGGCGGGTCGTAGAAGGCCGCGCCCACGACCGAGCCGCCCTCGAAGAGCGTCGGGCTGTCCTCGTGCCGGTACGCCAGCACCGGTCCGTCGAAGGAGGGGTTCGAGGTCGGGCCCTCCGTCGCCGGCCAGCCGTAGTTGGCGCCGGGCCGGCCGAGGTTGATCTCCTCCCACGTGTCCTGGCCGACGTCGTTGATGTGCATCCGACCGTCGCCGGGGTGGAACGCGATCGTGTACGGGTTTCGCAGACCCGTTGCCCAGATCGCCCGATAGACACCGGTTGTCGAGCCGACGAGCGGGTTGTCCACCGGGATGCTCCCGTCCGGGTCGTATCGGAGGATCTTGCCGAAGCGCGAGTCGAGGCTCTGCGCGTTCTGCGGCACGGCGTTGTCCCCGACCGCCACGTAGAGCTTCCCGTCCGGTCCGAACGCGAGCGTGCCGCCCACGTGGAAGCTCGCCCCGGTCTCGTCGAGCTCCACGAGCACCAGCTCGCTGCCGGGCAGCGCCACATCGCCGTCCGCCGTGAATCGGCTGACTCGGGTGTGCGCGGCGCCTCCGTCGTCCGTCGTGTAATGGAGGTAGACGTACCCGTTCGTGGCGAAGTCCGGGTCGAGGGCGATCCCCGTGAGACCGAGCTCGCCGCCGGTCACGACGTCGAGCGTGAGGAACGGCGTCGGCAGGACGGTGCCCCCGTCCACGACCAGAACGCGGCCTTCGAGCTCGAGCACGATGAGCCGGCCATCCGGTGTGAAGGCCGCCGCCGTGATCGCGTTCGGGAAGCTCCCGTCGAAGCCGGAGGCGTAGGTGCTGCGCGTGAAGCCCGCGGGCAGGTCGACCGCGCCGCCGAAGGTGACCCGGGCCGACGCCCACTCCGACCAGTTTCCGGCGGCGTCGCGGGCGCGCGCGCGAAGCGTGTGCGCACCCGTCGTATAGGCGGACGCGGGCACGGTGGCTTCGTACGGCGGTGAAGGATCGTCCGCGATCGTCGCGCCGTCGGCCTGGAACTCGACGAGGGTCACGCCGACGTCGTCGGTCGCGTCCGCGGTGAGCGTCACCGTGCCGGAGAGCCCGCGGGCCCCCTCGGCGGGGCTCGTGAGCGTAATGATCGGAGCCGTCACGTCACCCGGGCCGGGTGGCTGGACCGTGACGTTCACCGGGTCGGAAGCCGTCGACTCGTCGGCGTCGTCAGAAGCGTGGGCCCTCAGCACTCTTCCGCCCGTGCCGGAAGGGGTCCACTGCACGGCGTACGGCTCGGTCGCATCGAAGGCGAGGGAGTCGGTGCCCACGAAGAAGAGCACGCCGACGACGGACCCGTCGGGGTCGGACGCCTCGGCCGCCACGGTCACCGGGACTCCGGCGGTGACGGTCGAGCCCTCCGCGGGCGAGGTGATCGACACGACGGGGGGCTGGTTCGCCGGACCGGTCTCGGAGAAAGTCGCCGTCAGGGAAACGCTCGTGTCCGGGACGAGGTAGGTCTGCGCCGCCGCGCCTCCCTGAGACCACGACTCGAAGGCGTGGGTGAACCCCCCGATCGACTGCGGGGTGGGCGCGTCGAGCGTCCACTCCATGCCGATCACGCTGGGCACGTCGACCGGGGTCGTCCTGGGCTGCCCGTCCGCGGTGATCACCAGCCCCGCCGGAACCGTCGCGAAGGACATCGTCACCACCCTGGGCGTCACGTCCACGAAGGTCGTGTCGGCGAGCCCTCCCGAATCCTCCGCTCTCGCGTAGAGGCGGAGGTGGATGTCGGTCTGGAGGTGTCCGGTGCGCGGAACCGCCACCCGTCCGGTCGAGCCCGTGGACACGGGGAGGAACGGGTGGGTGTGGGAAGCGTGGTGCAGGATCGCCCACCACGAGAGCCGCGACGCGGCGAGCGTGCCATCCTGCGGATCAGACGCCTCGAGCGTCAGCTCCAGCTCGTCGCCCCCGGCGAACGTCGAGCCGGTCGGCGGCGAGGCGATCGTCACCGTCGGAGCCGTGTTGCGCTCCGGCGCGGCCGCCCCCGGCCCGCACGCGACGGTGGCGGAGAGGGCGAGCGGGAGGCACAGCGCTGCGGAGCGTCGCATGTCGGGTCGGAGCGGCCGGAGAAGGGGCCAAGCTACCGACGAGCCGCGCGGCCGGCATCCGGAGACGGGGTGGCGCGAGCGTGGGCGTCGAACCCCAGCCCCTCGAAGCTGCGCAAACCGTCGCGGTTCGGTCGCAGCTTCGAATCCGTCCAGACAGAAAAGCCGGGGTCCTGAGGACCCCGGCCACATGCGCCCGGCAGGATGGCGCTCGCTTCGCTCACGCGCGTCGCGGGCTTCGCGGGCCGCTCTCCGGACTACCGGCGGGCCCGCTCGGCTCGAACCTGCGCAAACCGTCGCGGTTCGGTCGCAGGTTCGAATCACGCCACTCACGAAAGAATGACCGCCGAGCCGACGATGGGCCACGGCGGTCTTCAAGTGCGCCCGGCAGGATTCGAACCTGCGACCTCATGCTCCGGAGGCATGCGCTCTATCCAACTGAGCTACGGGCGCGAAAGAGAGGTGGAAGATCGCGAAACGACCTTGTCGGTCAAGCGAAACCTCGGCCCTGCGAGCCGCGTCGCGCGGCCGCGACGAAGGCTTCCCGTCAGTTCCCCAGCGTGTACGACAGCCCCGCGCTGAAGCGGAGGGTGAGGACCATCGACTCCGAGTCGAAGAGCAGGTTGCCGTTGCCCCGCGTCACGAGGGACAGCTGCTCGGAGAGGGCCCAGGGTTTGCCGACCCCGGCCGTGAGCACCGGATCGTTCACCGACCCCGCGCCGCTGGAGCCGTCGAGGTTGACGATCCCGGCCGCCGCCTCGCCGAACCAGGCGCCTTCGTCGAACCAGAATCGAACGAGCGCCTGGACCCGAAGGGCGTTGATCCCGCGCTGGAAGCTCTCGCCCTGGAAGATGAAGTTGAAGTCCATGAGACGGGCGTAGCCGATCTCCAGCCCATAGTGGAATCCACCGGCGCCGCGTGTTCCGAAGAGCGCCACGGCGGAGCCGCCGTAGCCGATGCGCTGCGGGTCGAAGACTCCGTCTCCCAGCCACCCCGCGACGTCGACCCGGGTGTAGCTCCCTTCACCGTTGAGCTCGAGGAGGACCTGACCGTGCACGGCCCCGGGCGCACCGACGAGGAGGAGGGCGGCGGCGAGCAGAGCAAGCTTCTTCACGGGTCCTCCACGGACGGTTCGGGCACAAGCTGTCGACGAGGGAATCTCGGCATCCCCCCGCCGCGCACAAGCGACGCGATCCAAATACGCGCAGGACCGAGGCGGCTTTCCGGTCGGGCGGCTCCGGGATCGGCGCCCGCCGCGTCTCCGCGACGGACGCCCCCGGACGAGCGGAGGAGTAAGCCGAGTTCTGTCCCCTTGCGGGGGAGGATCATTCATCTGGGACCGTCGTTACCGCCGGCCTCGTGCAGCCTACCCGGGACTCGGACGGAGCGGGCCGCTCCATCGCCCCCTATTTGGCCTTGCTCCGGGTGGGGTTTACCGTGCGACCCCTGTCACCAGCGGCCCGGTGCGCTCTTACCGCACCCTTTCACCCTTACCTGTGCCGCTCGCGCGGCCATCGGCGGTCTGCTCTCTGTGGCACTTTCCGTCGCCTCGCGACGCCCGGGCGTTACCCGGCACCCTGCCCTGCGGAGCTCGGACTTTCCTCCGGACACCGAAGCGCCGGCGATCCTCACTCTCTGCTCTGCCATCAATATCGCGGGATTCGCCTCCGGCGCCCACCCACGGTACTCTCGCCGCCGGCCACACACCCCCGTCCTCCACGGTTCACAGCCCCGAGCTCCCCACCCATGATCCGCACCTCCCCGCGCCTCCGACGCGCCAGGCCCGCGCCCCTTCCGTGGCCGAGCGTACTCGTCGCGGCCATCCTCGTCGCGGCCGCCCTTCCGGGTCGACTCGCCGGACAATCGGGCGACGCCGTGGTGGTCTTTCTCTTCCGCCACGCCGAACGGGCGGAAGACGGCAGCAACGACCCCCCCCTCTCCGAAGCCGGCCGGGAGCGCGCCGAGCTCGTCGCCCGGATTCTCGCGGACGCCGGCGTCACGCGCGTCCACACGACAGACTTCCGCCGGACGCGGGACACGGGCGCCCCCGCCGCTGCGGCGGGCGGGCTCCGGATGGAGCTCTACGACCCCCGCGACCTTTCCGCCTTCGCCGCCCGGCTGCGCGCATCACCGGGCCGGCACCTCGTGCTCGGGCACAGCAACACGACGCCGCAGCTGGTGGAG
>CALJLC010000288.1 GCA_937982605.1 uncultured Gemmatimonadales bacterium
ACCGGGACAACTGGTTCTGAGGTCCGGTCCGATGCGGGTGCGAACGAGTACGAAGGCGCGCCGCGGGCGCGCGGTCGGCAGCGTCCCGGCGGCGCTCGCCCTCGTGGCGGGCGCCCTGGCCCTCGCCCCGGCCGCGGCGGAGGCGCAGCGCTGGTCTCCGGCGCTCGAGGGCCGGGGGTGGATCGGGATCTCCTTCGAGGTGCAGTCGGACCGGTGGGGTCGGACGTCGTCCGTGCTCATCACGGACGTGCGCGCCGGCAGCCCCGCCGCGGAAGCCGGCATCCGCCCCGGGGACCGCCTCCTCGGGATCAACGAGTTCACCCGTCCCGCCGAGCTCGCCGAGCTGACCGACCGGCTCCACCTCCGACCGGGCGATCGGGTGGTCCGGGAGGTCGAGCGGGCCGGCGAGCGCTACCGCATGCGGCTGCGCGCCGCCGAGCGCCCCGACGACGTGGACATCGAGCGGCGCATCGAGGTCGTGCTGGCGCCGGACGACCAGGTCGAGACCTGGGTCCGGTCGATGGACTCGCTCCGGATCGAGCTGATCCAGCAGGGTGGGGGCACGATCCGTCTCCGCGCGTCCGGGCCCTCCGACGAGCGGATCACCGTGCTCTCCCCGCTGGGCGAGCCGCCGTCGGTGCGCGCCCCCTTCGAGTTCTTCGTCTTCCGCGGCGAGGGGCACGACTCGCTGCGCGCCGAGATGCTCGAGCTCAATCGGCTCGGCCGGGACCTCGAGGAGCGGCTCGAGGTGCGCGAGCTCATCGTGCGACGGCAGGCGATGAGCACGGACCCGCTCCACCTGGTCGCCGACGACGAGTTCCGCCGGATCTCGGAGAGCCTGGACGAGGTGCAGCGGCGCTCCGCCGCGCTCAGCGCCGCCATGGCGGAGTCGGCGCGGCAGTCGGCGGGTCTGGCCTACGAGGTGGACGGGGCGGCACCCGCTCCTTCGGCTCCCCGAGTCGGCACCGTGGCCGGGAGAGTGCCGCGGCCCGAGGCACGCGAGGAGTTCCGTCCGCTGACGCCCTACATCCTCGGCCGCAACCGGGTGGCGGGGGCCGAGGTCGTCGAGGTGCGGCCCGCGCTGGCCGCGCACTTCCAGGTCGACGGCGGCGTACTAGTCGTGGACGTGGCCGGGCGGACCCCGGCCGCCACCGCCGGGATCGTGCCCCGAGACGTCATCGTCCGCATCGACCAGGTCGGCGTGAGCTCCGTCGAGGAGCTGCGCTTCGGGGTCTCCATGGCGGGCGACTCGCTCCCGGTGACGCTGGTGCGCAAGGGGCGGAGCGTGCAGGTCCTGCTCCGCTTCTGAATCGAGAGCCCGGACGGGCGCCCTCGGGCCGTCCGCCCAACGCCTTGACCCCATGAGAAAAGCCGCCGCGGCCGGGAGGCCGCGGCGGCTTCGCCGTTCAGGCGGTCCGCGGCTACTCGTAGCGCAGCGCGTCGATCGGGTCGAGCCGCGCCGCCCGGCGGGCCGGCCAGATGCCGAAGAAGAGCCCCACCGCGGCGGAGAAGCCGATCGCGGCGCCGACCGCCTCCGGCGCGACGGCCGTCTGCCACTCGGCGACCCGGGTCATCATCTCCGCCGCCCCGTAGCCGGCGGCGACACCGATCAGCCCGCCGAGGACGCACAGGAAGAGAGCCTCGACCAGGAACTGGGTCATGATCGCCCGCTTGGTGGCGCCGAGCGCCTTGCGGACGCCGATCTCGCGGGTCCGCTCGGTCACCGAGACGAGCATGATGTTCATGATGCCGATCCCGCCGACCAGGAGGCTGATCGCGGCGATTCCGGCCAGGAGCATCGCGAAGGTCTGGTTCGTCTCGTTGAAGGTCGCGAGCAGGTCCGCCGAGTTCCGGATGTTGAAGTCCGCCTCCTCGCCGGCCTTGATCCGGTGCGAGCGCCTCATGATCCGGTCGATCTCGGCGAAGGCCATGTCGAGCTGATCGGGGCTCTCCGTGGCGGCGTAGATCGAGTTGAGACGGTCCCGCCCGCCCATGACCCGATACTGGGCCGTGGACTGGGGGATGAAGATCTGGTCGTCCGGGCGGACCCACGCCGCGTCTCCCTTCTCCTCGAGAATGCCGATCACCTCGAAGAGGATACCGCGGATCTGGATCGTCTCTCCGACGAGCAGCTCGGGGGGCGTCTCACCGAGCGTCTCCGGGAGGTTGTAGCCCAGCACCGCCACGCGTCGCCGGCCCTGGACCTCGCCCTGGTTGAACCACCGCCCCACCTGGAGCGAGTGATCGTACATCTCGAAGTACGCAGGCCACACGCCCATGATCTGCGTGTTGGAGTTCCAGCGCTTGTACGTGACCTGCATCCGCGACTGCTGCTCGGGCGACACCGTGAGCAGGCCGTCCGACTCGTCGCGGAGCGCGATCGCGTCTTCCACGGAGAGCTCGGCATCACCCCGGGACACGCCGCCCCACATCTGCTGACCCGGGCGGATCGTCAGGATGGACGTACCCATGCGGTTGATCTGTTCCTCGACCTGCTGCTGGGCGCCTTCGCCGAGGGCCACCATCGTGATGACCGCCGCGATGCCGATGACGATTCCGAGCGTCGTGAGGACCGAGCGCAGCACGTTGGCGCGGACGGCCGCCATGGCGACCATCACGATCTCGTACAGGAGCATCGGTGCTCCTACCGGCCGCGCGGGCCGCCGCCGCCCCCGAAGGGCGAGTTGCCGCCCCTCGAGCGCATGCGGTCCAGGAATTCCTGCTGCTGCGCCTGGAGCTGTGCGGCGCCGACGATGACGAGCGTCTCGCCCTCGTCGAGCCCGCTCACGATCTGGGTGTTGTCCCAGTCACCGATCCCGATCTGCACCAGGCGCGGCTGGGGGACGCTGTCCGGGCCGAGGACGAAGACCGCAGCGGGTCGCGTCTCGCGCGCCGGTGCGGCGGCGAGGTCACCGCCGGTGGGGCCGGACGCGCCGGCACGGAAGCCCACGGCCTGCCCGCTCTGCCGGAGCGCGGCCATGGCGTTGCGCAGGGAGTCCTGCGTGATCTCTCCGTTGCGGGCCTGCGTCCGGAGCGCCTGGATCCGCTGCATCGCGGGAGTCGCGCCGCCCTCGGCCGCGCCGGCAACCGCCGGCTCTCCGCCCGCCGCATCGCCTTCGCCGTCGCCGCCCATCCGGGCGCCGCCCCGGTCCCCGGCACCCGCGAAGGCGCCCCGGCCCGCGCGCATGAACTGCGTCAGGTCGACGTCGTCGAGGCTCAGACCGAGCGCCAGCGCCGCGGGGCCCACGTCGGACGCCTGCACGATCGCGTTGTTGGGCGCGATCACCACGTCGATCGCCTCGTCGATGAAGACCTCGACCTCGGCGTTCATGCCCGGCTTCAGGAGACCCGCCCGATTGTCGATCGACACGATGACGGGGAACATCGTGACGTTCTGCTCGACCGTCGCCTGCGGCTCGATCTTGTCCACCACGCCGCGGAACGTCCGATCGGGGAACGCTTCGACCCGGACCGCGGCCTCCAGGCCGGGCGAGAGCTCTCCCATGTCCGTCTCGTCGACGAGCGTACGCACCTGCATGTCGTCGAGGTTCGCCATCACGAAGAGGGCCGTCCCGCCCGACACGTTGGACGACGCGGACTGGATGACCGTGCCTTCCTCGACGTTCTTCACGATGATGGTCCCGTCGAACGGCGCGCGGATGTTCACGTCCGCCAGCTGGAGCTCCGCGAGGTCGAAGTTGGTCTGGGCCCGGACGAGCGACGCCTCCGCGTTGGCGAAGGACAGCCGCGCGTTCTCGAACTCGGACTGCGTGATCACCTCGGCCTCGAGGAGCCGCTGCTGACGATCGTACTGCGCGCGAGCGATCTCGAGCTGCGCCTGAGCCACCGCGAGGTCGGCCTCCGTCTGGTTGTACCGATTGCGCACGTCGCGCGGATCGATCTCCGCCAGCAGCGTGCCCCGCCGGACGAAGTCGCCGATGTCGGCGTGCAGCCGGAGGATCTCGCCCGACGCCTTCGATTTGACCTCGACTTCACGGACGGGCTCGACCGACCCCGTGGCCTCGGCGCGAAGCAGGAGGTCGCCCCGCGTCGCCTCGGCGGTGAGCAGCCGTGGGCCGGCTTCCTCGGCGGCTTCACCCGTCCGACACGCGGCGAGCGCGAGCACGGCGAGCCCCGCGATGGCCAGGGAACGATGGGCAGGCTTCATGCTGTGGTCTCCACGGGCTCGTTGAGGAAGTCCCTCTCGATGACGCCGTCCTTGAGGTGGACCTGACGCCTCGCGTGCTCGGCGATGTCGTGTTCGTGCGTTACGAGGATGATCGTCTGCCCCTGTTCGTTAAGCTCGTCGAACTGCCTCATGATCTCCTCGCTCGTGACCGAATCGAGGTTCCCGGTCGGCTCGTCGGCGAGCAGGAGCGCGGGCTCGTTGACCAGCGCGCGCGCGATCGCCACGCGCTGGCGCTGACCGCCGGACATCTCCGGTGGCTTGTGGTCCATGCGATCGGCGAGGCCGACCAGCTCGAGCTTCTCGGCCGCACGGCGGCGGCGCTCCCTGCTGCTGA
>CALJLC010000289.1 GCA_937982605.1 uncultured Gemmatimonadales bacterium
GCGTGCGGTGGGGTCTCGGGGTCCTGGGGTCGCCTCCGTCACAGAGCCGTGCGGTAACAGACGCTCCTGTGGGGTTCGGCGAAGCCGACGCCGGCGCCGAACGCGCCGCTGGCGTCGTTGTCGAGGGCCCGGTCGCTCGCCATCTCCCGGCAGCCCCGCCGGCGGGCCCACGCCTCGCACGCTTCCACCAGGCGTCGACCCACGCCGCCGCGCCGCGCCTCCGGCGCCACGTAGATCCCTTCCAGATACCCGACAGGCGACGAAAGGCACCCTTCCGCGTACGGCCTCAGGCCGACCTCCGCGAAGCCGACCACCGAGCCCGCGACCTCGGCCACGAGGCACTCCACGTCCGGGGGACGGTTCGCCACGAAGTCGCGCACCTCCACGGGGTGGTCTTCCGGAGCCTCCGGCCACAGCTCCGTCCTCAGGGCGATCCACGCGGCGGCGTCGGCGGCTTCGACCGGTCTGACGCGGGTGGAAGGCATCCGGGCGCTGGTGGGGGGATCTCGGCGCGCGCAATATGGATCCGGTCGTCCTCGACCGCATGGGCCCGGGGGCCCGGGGCAACTTCGGCCCACCTGCCCGGTAATCTCACCACGAGGGCGAGACGTATGTCTCTCGGCTTCGTAGATTCACGGTTCAACGGAAGCACGGCAGCTGGAGGTTCCAGGGATGTTTCACGCGCTCACCCTGCTTCGTCGGGTGATGACGGTGGCCGCCACGGTCGCCTTGCTCGGGGCGTTCGCGTCGCCCACGCAGGCCCAGACGATCAACGGCACGCTCATGGAGGTGGAGACGGGTCAGCCCATTTCCCTTGGTCTTGTCATCATGATGACCGAGGGCGGGGACTCGATCACCTCGGGCGTCACCGACGGTCAGGGACGCTTCTCCGTCTCCGCGGACGAGCCGGGCTCGTTCTTCCTGATCGCTTCGGCCTTCGGCTTCAAGGAGACGTCCGCGGGGGTCTTCGAGCTCGGACCCGACGGAGAGATGGACGTCGAGTTCCGGATCGCGGCGGCGCCGATGCCCATCGACGGCCTCATCGTCTCTCTGCAGCGGCCCGTGCTCCAGCATCAGCTCGTCCGCAACGGATTCGTTCGTCGCGTCACGCGGGGGCTGGGGCACTTCCTCACCCCGGTGATGATCGAGGAGTCCGCGGCGCTGTCGACCGCGGACCTCTTCCGGGGGATCCCCGGCGTGCTGCTGCAGCTCCCCGGAGGCGGCCTCAACGCCTTCAGCGGAGAGGCGCTGCGCCTGACCGGGACCGGCCAGTTCTGCACGCCGACGATCTACATGGACGGGGCGCGCATGAACGTCGAGCTCACGCGGGACCTGCCCATCGAAGTCATCGCGCCGCTGGCCATGGTGGACGCGATCGAGATCTACCGGCGTCCGGCCGAGATCCCGATCGAGTACGGCATGACGGCCTCGGGCAACGTCTCGGGCGGACCGTGCGGTGTCGTCGTCATCTGGACGAAGACCCGCTAGCCGAATCCTCCCGCTCGCGCTCCTGTCGCTGACGGGTGCGTGGGCGTGCACCGCCGACGCACCTTCTGCCGCGGTGGCCGCGGCCGACTCGGTCGTGGCCGAATGGGTCGAGGCCGAGCGGGTGCCGGGCGCGGTACTCCGTGTCTCCCGCGGCGACGAGCTGCTGCTCGAGCGCGCGTACGGCTGGGCGCGGCTCCACGACTTCGGCGGCGGGCAGTATCCCGCGGCGACAGTCGGCGCACCGAGCGCCGGCGGCGCCGGCATCCGTCGGCTCGACGAGCCCGTCCCGATGACGGTCGACACGCGCTTCGACCTGGCCTCCGTCACCAAGGTCATGGCGACGACGATGGCGGTCATGCTGCTGGTCGATCGAGGCGCGCTCGATCTCGACGCACCGGTCGAACGCTGGCTGCCGGACTTCACGGGAGACGGCCGCGAGTCGATCACCCCCCGTCACCTGCTGACGCACCGGTCGGGGCTGCCGCAGTGGGTGCCGGTCTACTACCACGCGTCCGACCCCGACGAGGCGTACGCGTACGTCCGCTCGCTGCCGCTCTCGTGGCCGGTTGACGCCGAGCGCCACTACTCGGACCTCGGCTTCATGGTGCTCGGCCGCCTCGTCGCGTCGGTGAGCGGCTCGTCGCTCGACGCCTTCCTGCGCCGGGAGCTCTACGCGCCGCTCGGGCTCGTGCACACGGGCTTCCGGCCGGCCGCCGCCGGTCCGTCCTTCGCCGCCACGTCGCACGGGAATCCGTTCGAGCGGCGCATGGTGCACGACCCGGACTTCGGCTACCGCATCGACGGTGACCCGGACTCCTGGAACGGGTGGAGGCGCCACACGCTCTCCGGCCAGGTGAACGACGGCAACGCGCATCACGCCTTCGCCGGCGAGGCGGGCCACGCCGGGCTCTTCTCCACGGCGGAGGAGCTGTCGACGCTGCTCCGTCTCCTCCTCGACGGCGGCGTCGCGGGCGGTCGCCGCTTCCTGTCGGCCGCCACGGTGGAGGAGTTCCTCGCGCCGACCGGTGACGATCAGGCGCTCGGGTGGCAGCTTCCACCGTACGCGCCGCCGGGGAGCTTCGGTCACACGGGCTTCACCGGTACCTTCGTGCTCGGCGTTCCCGGGGACGACCTCACCGTCGTCCTCCTGACCAACCGTCAGAACGTCGGCGTCGACGCCGGGACGCAGTACCCCGACGTGGGTCCCCTGCAGCGCGCCGTGACACGGGCGCTCGCGGGCTCCTGACGCGAGGGCCCGAACCAGAGTCGTCCCCCACCCGACCCCGAACGCCACCCCTGCGCAGCGCAGCCATGATCCGATTCCGCACCGTCCTCGCCGGCCTGGCCCTGGGCCTTCCCGCCACCGCGCTCCACGCCCAGTCGACCTTCGAGATCCCGGCTCCCGTGGGCTTCACCGCGCCGACCGCCGCGCTGCAGGCGTTCTGCGAGGCGCGCTTCGTGGAGCTGCCCTCGGGCGACGCCTTCCGTGAGCACCTCCGCCTGATCACCGCCAACCCGCACCCCGCCGGCTCCGCCGCGCAGGTCGAGGTCGGCCACTACCTGGGCCGGGTCATGCGCGCGGCGGGCTTCGAGGTCGACGAGTACCCGTACGACGTCTATCTGCCGCAGCTCACCGACGACGTGGAGGCCCACATCGTCACGCCCGTGGCGATGCGTCTCAACAACCGCGAGGCCGCGCTCCCCGAAGACCGCTTTTCCGGGCATCCCGAGCTGCTCAACGGCTGGAACGCCTTCTCCGGCAGCGGAGACGCCACCGGCGAGGTCGTCTACGCCAACTACGGGACGCGCGCCGACTTCCGTGCGCTCGATTCCCTCGGCATCGATCTCGCGGGCAAGATCGTCATCGCGCGGTACGGCGGGAACTTTCGTGGCTACAAGGTCCTCTTCGCGGAGGAGCGCGGCGCGGCGGGGGTGATCATGTTCAACGACGCTCCGGAGGTCGAGGAGGACCCCTATCCGGAGGGTCCGATGCTCAACGGCGAGATCATCCAGCGCGGCTCCGTTCTGGTCCTCCCCTGGACCGGTGACCCGCTCACGCCGTTCGAGCCGGCGCTTCCGGTGGACGGCCCGGTACAGGTCGATCGTCTCGACCCGGACGAGGTCGGCCTCCACACGATCCCGGTGCTACCCATCGGCTACCACGCGGCCTCGGAGATCCTCTCGCGCATGACCGGACCGGAAGCGCCGGAGGCATGGCAGGGCGGACTCGACATGCCGTATCGGCTCACCGGCGGCGAGGAGCTGACGGTGCGCGTCCGCGTGAACCAGCCGAAGGCGCTCACGCGCGCCGTCAACGTCGTCGGCACGCTGCGCGGCTCCGACTTCCCGGACGAGTGGGTCATTCTCGGCGCCCACTACGACCCGTGGGGCTTCGGCGCGGTCGACCCCAACGGCGGGACCGCCATGCTGCTCACGCTGGCCGAGGCGCTCGGCACGCTCGCCGACGAGGGCTGCCGGCCGCGGCGCTCGATCCTCATCGCGCACTGGGACGCCGAGGAGTACGGCGTCATCGGCTCCTCCGAGTGGGTCGAGGAGCTCCTCGAGCCCCTCACCGAAGGGGCCGTGGCGTACATCAACGCGGACGGGGCCGTCTCGGGGCCGAACTTCGGCTCCTCGTCCTCGCCGTCGCTCAAGCAGCCGATCCTGGACGCCATCCGGGACACGCCGTACCCGAAGGAGGACCGGAGCATCTACGAGTGGTGGGCCGACCGGTTCGACGACGGCGTGCCGGTCATGGGCAACCTGGGTGGCGGCTCGGACCACATCGCCTTCTACACCCACGCGGGGATCCCGTCGGCCGGCCTCAGCACCGGTGGGCGGAGCGGGATCTACCACTCGAACTACGACAACTTCGCCTGGTTCGAGCGCTTCGGAGATCCGGAGTGGATCTACGGGCCGATGCTCGCCACCGCCGACGGCCTGCTCGCGCTGCGGCTGGCCAACGCCGACCTGCTCCCCTACGACGTGGCGCGCTACGCGGTCGACACCCGCACCCACGTCGAGACGCTCTACGAGGTGGCCGCCGCGCGGCGCGTCGAGGTGAGCCTCGACCGGCTGGTCGCGGCCACCGACGACCTGGACCGCGCCGCCGCGGAGCTCGAGGCGGCGCGGAGCGCGCGCGTGGCCGCAGGGCCGGTCCACCTCGACGACGCCGAGACGATCAACGCCGCCTTCATCGCGCTCGAGAAGGCGTGGCTCGACG
>CALJLC010000290.1 GCA_937982605.1 uncultured Gemmatimonadales bacterium
CACTGTCTGCTCGGCACCGTCTTCCTGACGCGCGAGCCGGCCTCCGCCGCCGGGATGGCCTGAGCCTCAGCCGCGCAGCATCTCCAGCAGCGCCTCGTGCAGCACTCCGTTGCTGCTCACGCCCGACCCACCGTGCAGCGTCGCCCGGCCGTCGAGCGTGGTGAAGGCGCCCCCCGCCTCGGTGGCGATCGTCAGAAAGGGACCGGCGTCCCACGGCGCCATGACCGGATCGACCTGTGCCTCGATCCGGCCGGTGGCCACGAGCGCGTGGCCGTAGCAGTCGCCCCACGTCCTCGAGAAGGCGACCGTCTGCTGGAGCTTCCGCCAGCCGGCTCCCTGGGCACGGGACAGGATCCGCTCGACGTCGGTGGTGCACACCACGGCCCCCTCGAGCCGATCGACGGCGGAGACCCGGCACGGCTCGCCGTTCCAGGTGCAGCCGAGTCCTCTCCCGGCCGCGACCGTCTCCCGGAGGGGCGGAAAGTGTGCCACTCCCACCGCGCTCTCCCCGTCGACCTCGATGCCGATGAGCACGCCGTACAGCGGTACGCCCCGCATGAAGGACCGGGTCGCGTCGATCGGGTCGAGGATCCACCGGACCCGTGCGCCCTCGTTGGACTCCCCGTACTCCTCGCCGAGGATCGAGTGCTCCGGCCAGCGTGCCTCGACCCGGCTCCGGATGAGTCGCTCGGCCTCCCGGTCCGCGATCGTCACCGGGGAGCCGTCGCCCTTCGCGTCGTGATCGACGATGCCGCCGAAGTACTTCAGCGTGACTTGGCCGGCCTCGTGCGCCACCTCCGTCGCGAAGGCGAGGAGGTCGGAAATCTCGTCGCGCTCGGAAATGACCTCAGCCTCCGGCCCGCTTCGCGGCCTGACGGCGGGCCTTCGCCTCGTACATGTCGGCGTCCGCGGCACGGAGCACGTCGTTGACGCTCGCCATCTCGGTGCCGTCGAACTCGGCACAGCCGATGCTCATCGAGATGCCGAACTTGGCCAGCGTCTCGTCCTCGGCCATCCGCTTCTCGACCCGCTCCACGAAGTGCCGTGCGCCGTCGAGGTCGGTCTCCGAGAGCACCGAGACGAACTCGTCGCCGCCGTAGCGGGCGACGACGTTCATGGCCCGGTTCTCCGCCAGAAGAAGCCGACCGACGGCGCGCAGGATCTCGTCGCCCGCGATGTGCCCGAAGGTGTCGTTGTAGTGCTTGAAGCGGTCGATGTCGAAGACCGCGATCGACATCGGGCGGCCCCGCCGCGCTGCGGCGACTTCGTGGTCCAGGTGGATCTGGAGGCGGCGTCGATTGGGCAGGCCGGTGAGCGGGTCCGTGAGCGAGAGCGCGTGCAGGCTGGCGTGCAGGCGGGCGTTGCCGAGCGCCACGCACGCCTGGCTGGCGAGTCTCAGCAGGACGTGGATGTCCTCGTGCCCGAAGTGGCGCGGCTGGCGGCTGCCCGCCGTGAGGATGCCCTCCACCTGGCCGCTCAGCACCAGCGGGACACCGATGGCGGAACCGCCGGTGAGGTGTTCGGCGACCTGTTCCGGGAGCGGCTGCCTCGGGGTCGCCAGGTTGTCGATCAGGACCGGCTCCCGTTTCTCCACCAGAGTCCTCAGGAGATCTCCCTCGAGCCGCCACTCCAGCCCCGGAGGCAGCGCCAGGTCTCCGCCGGACTCGGCCACCCGACACACCTCGGGATGCCGGGGGTCACGCAGCCACACAGCGACGCCATCGACGTCGAGGACCTCCGAAACCGCGGTGATCACGAGGCCCACGACCTGGTCCGGATCGAGCTTGCTCGTCAGCGCGCGACCGATCTCCTCGAGCTGCTCGGCTTCGCGTCTCCGGCGCTCGAGCTCCGTGAACTGCTGGGAGTTGTAGATCGCCATCGCGGCGATCCCGGCCAGGCCCTCGAGCATCTCGAGATCGGCGTCGTCGTACGCCTCCTCCTCGTAGCTCTGCGCGCTGATCGCTCCCAGGACACGACCGTGGTGGAGGAGCGGGGCCACCAGGGCGCTCTGCGCGGCCTCGGTGCCGTCGTCCCCCAGCGAGAGGAGCGCGCCGTCGGCGAGCCCGTTTCCGATGATGGCCGCCTTCTGCGTGGAGAGGACCTCGGAGTCCGAGCCCCGGTACGGGATGTCGGCGTGGCGGCCCTCGCCCTTCTCGGCGTAGTAGACGACGCGCGCCAGGTCGCGACTCTGATCATGGATTGCCAGGTAGAAGCCGGGCGCGTCGACCGCCGCCGCCGTCTGGCGATAGATCGCCTCGTGGAGCTCGTCGGGGCTAAGCGTGGCGCCCAGAGTCCGGCTCGCGTCGAGGAGCGTGCGGTATCGGTCCGCCTCCTGCGGCGAGGCGTCCTGGCGATCGGATTTGGACATGGTCCGAGTGACCAATCGGATCGGTTGAGCCCCGAGGACTCGGATGGGTGGCGGACCCATAATGACGTGCCCGGGGCCCCGTCACAACAGCCGCCGAACAGGCGAGGAAACCCTTCAAGGTTGGGGTTTTTCGACCCCCGAGCGGTCGAGGTAGTTCCCGATCTCGAAGCCGACCGCGGCGAGGAGTCGCGCCTCCCTGAGGTCCGGCTCGGCGCGTGAGATGATCGTGCGCAGCGTCCGCATCACGGCCTCCGGCTTCCGGGCCTTGTAGAAGTCGATCCGCGCGAGCCCGTCGGCGATCGCCTGGAACGTCTCCTCGAGCTCCTCGGCCGTCGGCGGACGGGTGGCGCGGCGGCCCCGGGGCATCTCGTCACGACCCCCGTCGAGGACGAGGAAGATCTCGTACGCCATCACCAGCGCCGCCTGCGCGAGGTTCAGGCTGGAGTAGTCGGGCGTCGTGGGAATGATCGAGACCATGTGGCAGCGATCGAGGTCCTGGTTCGTCAGCCCGCGGTCCTCCCGCCCGAAGAGGATGGCGACCCGCGTCTCGGACTCCGGGTCGGCCACCCGTGCGCCGATCGCCTCGGCCGCGTCCCGCGCCGGGGCGTAGCTCCGACCCGCGGTGCGGGCCCGCGCGGTCGTCCCCACCACGAAGGTCGCGTCGCCGATGGCGTCGTCGAGGGTGTCGTGTAGCGTGCACGACTCGATCAGGTCCGCGGTGCGGTGCGCGATCCCCTCCAGCCGGTACGCGTCGAAGACGTCCGGATTGACGAGCCGCAGATCCGACAGCCCGAAGTTCTTCATCACCCGCAGAACCCCGCCGATGTTGACGATGTCCTTCGGGTGGTCGAGTACGATCGCGACGCGCGCGAGGCTCTCGGCGCTCAGCGGTCCGCCTCGTCCTCCGTGTCGTCCGGAGGCGCCTGGAGCTCGCCCTTGAAGTTGCGGATTCCGCTCCCGAGCCCGCGCGCGAGGTCGGGCAGCTTCTTGGCGCCGAAGAGGAGCACCAGGATGCCGAAGACGAGGACCGCCTCGGCGACACCGAAGGTGATGGCGAGGCTGGAGAGGAGCCCGGCGGTCATCGCATGAGCGCCTTGGCGATCGTCTGCTTCTGCATGTTCGACGTGCCCTCGTAGATCGTCCCGATCTTGGCGTCCCGGTAGAGCTTCTCGACCGGGTACTC
>CALJLC010000291.1 GCA_937982605.1 uncultured Gemmatimonadales bacterium
GGGATCGGCGTGTACCCCAGCTCGGAAGCCACGACCGCCCCGAGTGCGAGGATGGCGTCGGCTCGGCCCATCAGCACCGCGGCCGGCGCCGTTCCCTCCCGGATCAGCTCCAGCATGATCGCGCTCGAGGAGCTCGAGCCGACGGCGGCGGGAACCCACAGCACCGTGCCCGAGATCGAGCGGCCGTGCTCCGGGTGTCGCGGATCGGCGATCGTGCCACGCACGGGATCGACGCCGCCCCAGAAGGAGATGGGGCGCGTGAGGCGCAGCAGCGGGCCCGAGCCCGTGCCTCCGATCAGCATGCGGCCGGTCACCACTGCCAGACCACCTCGTCGAGCACCGCCCGACCGGCCGCGGCCGACGCGACGCAGTCCTCCAGGCTCCCGTAGACGACGTCGTACCCGGTGTTCGACGGCCCGTAGTGGGCGAACTTCCCCGAGTTGGTCATCAGGACGCCTCCGGCGGCCGGCAGGATCGGTGTCACGACCACGCACGTGTCCACGACGATCTCCACGCCGGCCGCGCGCAGTCGGTCCGCCAGCCCATCGGCCTCGATCGCCTCGAGCGTCGCGCGGGCGGTACAGGCGTAGAAGGGCACTCCGAGCCGTGCGCCCTGGAGCGCCCCGACCAGGCGACCCAGCTCCCGGAACTCCTCCACCGAGAAGTGGGGGCTGCCGACCGCCACCGCGTCGATGCGCCCGGCGGCCGCGACCGTGCTGAGTCGATCGAGCGCACCGCGCAGCATCTGCGGGGTGACCGCGAGGCGCTCGGCCAGGCGAGGCATCGGCTGACTCGCCCAGCCCGGGGGCGATCCGCGCCGGGCACCCGGGAGCGGGCCGTCCGGCTGCCCGTCGGCAGGGCCCGCCGGGGGTGTGCCCGGGCCGCTCCCGAGCATCAGCGCCGCCTCGAGCGTGGGCGCCTCGGGAGTCACCCCCACGACGTGGAAGAGGGCCACCGCCCCGGTCGAGGCCGCCGCGGCACCGAGCGCCTTGAGCTGATCGCGTGTCGTGCTCGCCGGCAGCCCCTCGATCACGGGGACGTCCCCTCCGACCTCCAGGCCGAGCCAGCTCCCCAGGACCGGATAGAAGGCGTCCCGGCTCACCAGCGACCGGGGGACCCTGGTCACGTCGATCACCACCGTGCCCCGCCGGTTCTCGGTCACGTGCAGCCCGTGCAGCGGAGCGCGCCCCGTCAGCGCGCAGCAGGCATCGAGGAAGTCGCCGTACCGCTCGGTCCGCGCTCCGAGCACCGAATTCACGAAGGCGATGGCGTTCGACTCGCCCCACGCCACCTGTTCTCCCGACGCGGGCTCGTGCCCCACCTGGTACGGGGCACAGGTGAAGGTGGGCTCGGCGCCCATCGCCACGTACGCGTCCATCTGGCGCCGGGCCATCCCCGTCGTATGGGGGTCGGCCCGGACGAGACCCGGGTGCAGGAGGTCGAGCGCCCCGACGTTGAGCGTGGTCGGCACCGCGACCCTGCCCCCACCGCGAAGCAGCGCTTCGGCGAACTCGACCCCGCCGTCACCGTGGTGCAGGCACCCGTCGATGTGCGCGGAGGTGATCTCGACCAGCCGCTCCGCACCCAGCATCTCCGCCGCAGCGACGACGATCCGCATCGCCATCGCGGTACCCTCGCCCCCGTCCCCGGCCAGGAGCGCCCGCTCCGGCGCGGTCAGTTCGAGCGACACGTCAGCGCCGACTCCCGATCGGCGTGCCCGAGGGCGGCGCCAGCGCGTCGGTACGCTCACCGCCGTCGAAGCGTCGGTCGACGAAGCGCTGGATATCCGCCAGCACGAGCTGCGCGTGGGCGGACGCCGGGGGATCACCGGCACCGGCCGCGCTCACGACCGAGGACGCCCGCTCCGCGATCCGACGAAGCCCCCACTCGGCCGCCGCCCGAGATTCGACCGTCGCGCTCGTGCTCGACGCGAGGCCGATGAGCTGGTCGACCAGCTCTCGCTGCGGAACGCGCGCGAGCGCATCTCCGCCCGCGCTCCAGAGCTCGTCGACGAAGTGCGCCACCACCTCCTCGGCGCTCGGCAGCGAGGGATCGCGCTGGTGGAAGGCGGCGACGCGCGCCATGCGGGGCTCGTCGAACACGGTGCCGAGCACCATGGACGAGAGCGTGCGCGCGATGCCGAGGTGATCGAAGGCCGGACCCGCTCGTGATTCGAAGTCCTTGTCGATGCTCGCGTAGCCGAACGGCTCGGGAGCCAGCATCGAGAGCACCCGTTCGGGCACGGCGAGCGCCGCGGGGCGGAGCGCGTCGGAGAGCTGGCGCATCGCGCGTCGCTGACGGGGGCCGTCGACGATCTCCGTGACGGAGACCGGATCCCCGCGCACTCCGTAACGGAAGTCCATCCCGCCGATCGACTTGGCCACCGCGCCGAGCTGGAAGCGATGATGCAGGTAGACCGGCACGAACCGCTCCCCGAGCCGCCACATCGGCTCGCCTTCCTCGATCGCCTCCTCGCCGAAGCGCTCGATGAGAACCCGCCGGACGGCCACCATCCGGTCCATCTCCTCGAGCACGTCCGACCCGTTGATCCACGTGGTGGCGTCGGGGTAGGAGCTCGAGGCCGCCTCGTCCGAGTTCGTGATGAACTTCAGGCCCCGCGCGATGCCGTCCTGCACGAGCGCCTCGAGCGCCTCGGCCTCCTCCGCGGGCGCGAACTCCTGGTACGCCCACCGGATGGCCAGCGTGTCGTACGCGCCCGGGCCCGGTCGATAGGCGTCGGCCAGGCGGATCTCGTCGCCGTCGAGCTCGATCAGCGGAGCGGGATAGTCCATCACCGACGCGCGCCCGTAGCTGGCGGCGATGAAGTTGTGCGCGAGCCCGAGCGTGTGCCCGATCTCGTGGGCGGAGTGCTGACGACGCCGCGCCATCGTGAACTCCTCGGCGGAGACGTCGGGGTCGAGCCGCGCGATCCAGTCGAGCCCACCCCCGGCGCCGAGGAAGAGCTCCGACTCCGAGGCGGCGGTGGCCGGCACCACCCCCGCATAGAGGTTGTAGTCAGCGAGCGAGCGGTGGGAGTCCATGCGCACGGCCGCCTTGATGATCTCGCCCGTTCGGGGATCGACGAAGGAAGGACCGATCGAGGAGCCGGCCTCCGTGCGATGCACCCACTGGATCACGTGATAGCGTGCGTCCATCGGGTCCATGTCCGGCGGCATATCCCGGACCTGGAAGGCGTCGATGTAGCCCGCGGCCTCGAAGACCTCGTTCCACCACTGCCCCCCGATCTCGAACGCGGTGCGATACGGCTCGGGAACCGCGGGGTCGAGATAGTAGACGATCGGCTGGACGGGCTCGCTCATGGCGGCCCCCGGATTCCGCTTCTGCAGCCGGTGCCTCATGGCCCAGCGGGTCTGGTAGTCCGTGTCGAGCGCCTTGCCGAAGTCGAAGTAGCTCACGGCGAAGAGCCCGATCCGCGGATCGAAGGCGCGAGGCCGGAAGCCGTCGTCCGGCAGGCGCACGAAGGAGTGGTGCTCGCGAAGCGTGAGGGAGCGGCCGTCCGGCGTGTGGCGTCGTACCTCACTCCCCGGCTCCGTTCCGGCGAAGGTCAGCGTCGCCTCGACCTCGGTGTTCTCGGGGAACGCCCGCGTGCGCGGCAGGTGGATCCGACTCCGCGCCGGGTCCACGCGGAACGTCCCCTGCCCCGCGCTTCGCAGTCGATCCGCGATCCCGGTGACGTCCTCGTAGAAGAACACCGTGGCGTCGACGAGCGCCGCCCCGCCCTCCTCGGCCACGATGTCCCAGGACGCCACGGTGGAGGTCGCGAACGACTCTTCGACCGAGCGCGCGAGCGCCTCGGTACGGTTCTGCTCCGCCCGGAAGCCGGGATTCACAAGCACGAAGTGCACCTTCGGCCCGACACGCTCGAAGCGGGCGATGTGCTCGGCCCCGATCATGCCGCGGTCGAGGCCCAGCCGGTTCGATCCGAGCCCGGTCGCCTGCGACTGGAGGTAGAGGAAGTCCTCGTCGAATCGTCGGATCTCGAGGAGCAGCCGTCCGGTCTCGGCGTCCCAGTGGAGCGGGACGAAACCGTCCTGGGAGTCCATCTCCGCGGTGTAGTCGGCGATGGATTGGGCGTGGAGGGGCGTGGCGGCGAGCGTCACGGCCCAGAACAGGGCGGCCGCGGCGCGGGCCGGCGTCGCGGCGAACGGCGTGAGAATGAAGCGGCACATGGTGGCTCCTGGAAACGGCTCCGTCAGGGGAGGCCAACGTCGAGCCCCGGTCAGCCGGACGCCATGGAGGACCGTACCGCACCGCGCCGCCGATTCGGCCACGACCGTTACAGAACGGCGGAAGTCCATCGGTTGCAACGTCGTGCACAAAGGTGCGAGCGAAAGCCACGACCCGGCTGATCGGCGGCTGACCGCACGCTGAGCGGCGCGCACCAACGTAGACGCGTCCGTGCAACCCTAGGAAGGCGAGCCGATGAAAGGCGAGCAGCGCAGCGACGAGCGAGGTACGCGGATACGCGACCGAATCGTCTGGGTTCTGAAGATCTCCCTGATCGTCACGTTCTATTTCACCGCGGGGGTTCTCATCATCCTCCTGGTGATCGGGGACTGATGCGACCGAGACGATCCACGGCTCGCGACGCCCGACACGGCCGCCCCACCGAGGTTGCACCTACCTTGCGCGGCGCAGGGGGGCTGGCTCATGATGCCTCCCCGCGGATTCGCCGCCATGGCGGCACGCGGGGGAGCGACGGTCTACTCCCGGAAGCAGCGCCGCCCCCACTCCCGGTGACGACGGTCCCGAGAGAGCGCGGCTCAGCCGAGGCACCGAGCCGGACGCGATTCCCGTTCCGGTTCCGTGAACCGCGGATGAGCGTTCGTGTCGAGACCCTGGGAACACTCGCCGTCCGCCAGGACGGCCGGCTGCTCCACGAGGTGCCGCGCAAGCCCGTCCAGGCCGCCCTGCTCGTGTACCTGGCCGTCGAGCGAAGCACCACCCGGGATGAAGTCCAGGCTCTGCTGTGGCCGGACTCGTCCCAGGAGCGCGCGCGACGCTCCCTGAACAACACGCTGTACGAGCTGCGCTCGCTCCTGGGGGCGGAGAGCATCCGCGGCTCCGGGGACGTGCTGGAGGCGGCGGAGTGGCTCGTCACCGACGTGGGCGAGCACGAGGCGGCGGCGGCCTCCGGCCGACTCTCCGAGGCACTGGGGCTCTATCGGGCACCCTTCCTCGACGGCCACCACCTCGCCGCCACCGCGGGCTTCGAGCAGTGGGTGGACCGCATGCGCGCCCGAGTCGCAGAGCGCCAGCGGTCGATTCGGAAGAAGCTGGTGACGCGCCTGGTCGACGAGGGCCGGACCGCCGAGGCACTGGGCGAGGCTCGCGCCTGGACGGAGCAGTTTCCGCTCGACGAGGAGGCGCACTACTGGACGATCCGTCTCCTCGGCGCGCTCGGCAGGAGGGCTGAAGCGGTGCGGGTCTTCGACGCGCTGCGAACGCGAATCGAAGACGCGCTCGGCGCCGAACCGGACCCCAAGCTCGTCGACGCGGTCGAGCGGGTGCGAGCGGGTAGCGAGGTCGAACCGCACCGCTGGGACCCGGCCGCCGCACCCGGCTCGCCCGAGGAGTCCCCGCCGGCCACGGTCGCCGCCACCGATCCATCGCCGGAGCCCGCATCGACGCTGGGAGCTCCCGCCGAGGAGGCATCGACTTCCTCGAACTCGCCCGACACGGTGTGGCGGCCGGAGCCGGGCTGGGCCCGCAAGCTCGTCGCGGTCCTCGGCCTGTACGCGGTGCCCGCCGCCGGCCTCCTGCAGGTCCTAGACTACCTGATCGACTACGTCGGGGTGCCGCGTTCCTTCCTGCCGGCCGCGATGGTCCTCATCGCCTGCGGGGCACCGGTCGTGGCGGTCACGGCGTTCCTCGAGAGCCAGCCGGTGCTGCGACGGGACCTCCGGGGCTTCCGCTTTCTGGTTGCCCGGTGGTTCAACTGGCGCAACGCGGTCCTCGGAGGCCTGGCGGCGGCGGCGGCCTGGACGGCGGCCGTGATCGGCTGGAACCTGGCCGACGGCTTCGCCGACGACGCCTCGGTCGTCGTGGTCCCGTTCCACACGTCGAGCTCCACCGAGGAAGAGCGGAGAATGGCCGACGAGCTCGCGGACGAAGTGACGCGGGAGCTGGCCTCGTGGGAGGCGATGCGGGCGATCCCGACCGTGTCGCTCGAAGGCCCCATGTTCGACCTCGGCCTCCGCGATCCCACCATCGAGCGCGTGGACGACGGGCTGGCGCTGGCCCAGGCACTCGAGGCCCGCCGCCTGGCGGCGCTGACCGTTCGCGTCCGCGGTGACTCCGCGCGGGTGTCCGCCACACTGATGGACTCCCGGACCGGCCGGCCCGTGCGACCTCCGATCGAGGCCGAAGGCCCCGTGCACGACGCGCTCGCGCTGGCCGCCACGGTCGCGCACGGAGTTCTGGGCTTCGACACCCTCGAGATCGCTCCGGGCCAGGTGCGGCGCGGCACATCGCACCGAGAGGCGCTGCTGGCCGACGTTCGCGGCATGCGAGCCCTTGGGCAGTGGCAGCTCGTCGACGCCGTCGACGCGTTCCGGGAGGCCGTCGCGCGCGACCCCCCCTTCAGCCTGGGGCACCTGCACCTGGCCCAGAGCCTCTACTGGAACTCGGCCCGATCGACGCAGCGCCCCGGCCACATTGGCACGGAGAACGCACGGGCAAGCGCGAGGGCCATGGAGACGAGCGTGACGCTCCCGAGCCGGGAGCGCAGCCGCGTGGAGGCGTTCCACCACTTCCAGGCCGGCGATCTCGAGCAAGCACGTTCACTCTATCGCGAGCTCCTCTCCACGGCGCCCACCGACGTGTACGCGCTGCTGATGCTGGGCAGCGTCGAGTACCGAGACCGCGGCCTCGACGTCGAGGCCGGAGCCGAGCGCCCCCGCGCCGACTGGAACGTGGCGCGCCGCGCTTTCTCGGAGGCCCTTCGCCTCCAGCCCGCCTTCGACCTGGGCTACGGACACCTCTTCGACATCGAGTCGGAGATCGAGAGGGTGGCGAACCGCCGTTCCTGCACCGGCTTCGCGCGACCGGAGGCGGTGGGTCGGGCGGTGTGGGACGCCACGCCGATCCCTCCGAGCGAGTCCCGTTCGTTCTGTCCGGTGGTGCTCGACAGCATCGTGTGGGTCGCCCGCGACACCCTCGACCGCCTCGACCCCGCGGTGATCGAGGCGGGCGCCGAGCGGACGCTGCGGGAGTCGCTGCGCCAGCTGCGGAGGTGGGCGGCGTACGACCCCGACGCCCCGATGCCCCGTGAGCGGATGGCCACGGTCTGGCTCCGCCTGCGGGAACGCCTCGCGGTGGCACCACCCGACGAGCTCGACGCGCTGGCCGACAGCGCCCAGCGCCACGCGCGGGCCGCGCTGGAGCTTCGCTCGGACACGCTGGCGTCCGATCTGGCCACGCTCTCGGGCCTGCTCCTCGCCACCGGCCAGCGCGACGAGGCGATGGAGTGGAGTCGCGCGGCGCTCCAACGGCACGACGCCGCGGGCGACGTGGCGGGCTATCCCCGTGCGGCGGCCAACGTCCTGCTGTCGACGGGTCGCCCCGAGGACGCGATGCCGATCGTGACCCGGGCGATGACGACGACCTTCATTCGCGACTCGGTCGACGGGTCGTTCATCCCCTACGGTCAGGCGGACGAGATCATCGCCCGCATCCGGGTATTGGCGGCGAGCGGCGTCGGGGGTGAGCCACTCCTCCGGGAGCTCGACGCGCTGGCGCGAGCGGGGTCGGGCAGCCGCAGCACCGACCACCCGCGCGCCCTGCGGCGACGCGCCGCCACGGTGCTTCTGGCCCCTGCTCTCGTCCTGGAGCCCGGTGCGATGGAACGCTGGGACGCGGCCACTCCGTCCTCCGACCCGCTCTGGGAGGCGCTCGTTCGGGCGGATCGCGACCCCGGCGGCGCGCGCGCCGCCCTCGATCGAGCGCTCGCCTCCCGAACGGCCGTCCTCAGCGACCCGACCGAGACGTATCTGGAAGCCGTGGCGGCGGAGCGTATCGGCGACCGGGAGACCGCGCTCGCGTTGTACTCGCGCCTCGACAGCATACCCCTTCATCCGGATCGACTGGATCACGGATGGGGGTTTCGAACCCTCTCGTACCTCGCCCGCGGGAGGCTCTACGAGTCTGCCGGGGACCGCTCACGCGCGGAAGCGCACTATCGACTCTTCCTCGACTCCACCGTCGGATCCGACGGCCTGACCCGAGAGGCCAGGCGGCGAGTCGAGGAGCTCGCGGGCTCGTTCGGAAGGCCCTTGCCGTCCAACTGAGCCACATCATCCACTCAGGGAGAAGACGATGCCGAACATCTGTGCCGAATGTGACGACGGACGCTGGCAGTGCGGAGATCCCGAGGAGGTATGCGACTACGCCGGAGGCTGGGAGGAGGCCGGCACCGCGTACATCCCGGTCGGGGTGGGCAACCTCACCGTGGGCGTGAAGGTGTGGACGCGGATGGTCGTGCCGAAGGGCGGCGGTGATCCGAAGTGCATCGTGAGGCTGGAGCAGAAGTGCCAGCCCGTGTGCAAGGACTCCGATCGGCCCAAGCCGAAGAAGAAGAAGCCGAAGAAGAAGCCCAAGAAGAAGGCCTGACCACGATCCCGTCACCAGGAGTCCGCCATGAGCCCGCTCATCCTGGACTCGGTCGCTCCGGCCGAGCTCGAGACGAATCTGATCAAGGCATTCGGAGAGCTGTGCCCCACGAGCAAGGTGACGGTCGAGGCGGACCGATCGATCACCTTCACCGACCCGGGCTGCGCCTGCTACTGCGAGCACCCCGCAGGCTGCAATCTGCTGCGGAAGCTCACGCAGCCCGGTGGGAAGAAGATCACGATCTCGTGGGGCACGCCGGCGTACGACGCGGACGACGATACGGTGACCTGGGGGGCGTACTCCAAGTCGACGACCAGCGCGCTCGCGCACGAGCTCATCCACGCCCTGCACCACGCGGAGGGCGTGCTGCAGAAGGAGTGGGCGGAGGAGAACTGCACGTCGTGCGCCGAGAACCAGATCCGGGACGAGCTCGGCGTCGTTCGCCGCAGCTACTACTTCAACGAAGACGACCCGCTCAAGTGCGGCACGCTGAGCCACTACGGATCCAAGTGCACGGGTGTGAACACGTCGGACGAGCTGGGGTGTGGCTGCGCCACCGTGAAGGAGCCGTGCGACCCCGACGCGGAGGAATCCGACCCGGGTGAGGACGGGACGGACACGGGCGATGACGGCACGGGCACGGACGACGGCACGAACGACGGGTCCGACGACGGCACGAACGACGGGTCCGATGACGGCACCGACGACGGCGCCGGGACCGGCGGCGGTGAGCCGCAGCCGCCCGCCGGGGACGACGACGATCCGACCGACCCACCGCCCCCACCTCCTCCGCCCGACGACCCCGACCCGGACTGCCGATGCAGGACGCTCGGCGACGTGCTGCGATGCTGGTGGCAGTGGCTCCGGCGGGTGTTGCTCATCGTGTGGAGGGCCTTGTGGATTCCCGTCCGTACCACCGCGAACGCCGTGTCGCGGGCCTTCCTGGGCCGGGACGTGATCCCCGACCCGCCGACGCCACCCCCGACGTGCCTGGACGAGTTCGCGGATCTCGCCGCCCGGGCGACCGTGTCGAGCTACCGCTTCCAGGCCGCCAACCGGCTCCGCTGCAAGGCGAGGCAGGCCCTCGGGCTCCAGCCACGGATCGATCGGCTGGTACAGGCGTCGGAAGCCGCCCTCCTGATCGAGTCGGTCGGTCTCCGAGACCAGTCGTACGGCATGATGCTGCTCAGCACCGGTCCGCTCGGCGCACGACTGCTCACGAACTTCCAGCTCGGGCAGGCCCCCCTCTTCGTCGGCGAGGTCACGACGCCGCACGAGTACCTGCTCGGTGGGGACGCCGGCCGCCGGATCTCGGCGGCCCTTCGCAACCGACCGCTCACGACCCTCACCGAGCACGTCGGTGAAGCGGAGGGGATCTACGACGGAGGGACCAAGTTCCTCACGACGTGGCTCGACGGCACGGCCACGCGCGGTGCACTCTACGGCTACCTCCTGCCCGGGTTCGGGCCGCCGGTGACCGGGTCGGACGTGGATCCGGAGGACGCTCCGACGTGGGAGGTCATGGCCGCGGCGATCGAGCTGTGGCGGTTCGGGATGGAGCAGGTCGGGGAGCAGAGCCCGCTTTCATGAGTCGACCCGTACCGGAGGCCACGCCCCCTCCGAGGAGTAGTCGATGTCATCGTTGCTGCAGTTCCATGTCGCTTCCGTGGCCGCCCTCATCGGCCTTCTGGCGCTGGCCCGGTGGATCGGGATCACGGCCGGCCTCGGAAGCCTCGGCGTCCTGATCGACTCTCGTGGACGATACAGCCTGACCCACTTCCAGACGGTCGTGTGGACGCTGGTGATCCTCGCGACGCTGGTCGGCGCCTTCGTGGCGAGCGGGCTCGACCCTTCGGTCATCGAAATCCCCGAGACGCTGCTCGGCCTCATGGGCATCAGCGCCGGCTCGGCGGTCTTCGCAACGGCCACCAAGGCCGGGAAGGACACGATGCGCGGCGGCCGGATCGCGCGGGTCGGCAGGTTCACCGAGTCGGACGGCACCGATCGCCAGATCGTCCCGCGCCTCGCCCAGATCTGGCTCGAGGAGGAAGGTGACGGAGCGGACAAGTACGTGAGCATCACGAAGTTCCAGAACTTCGTCTTCACCTTGCTCGCCGTCTCGGCGTACGTCGCGCTCGCCGCGCGGAGCGGCGGCGTGCCCGACCTCCCGGCGAACATCGTCTGGCTCATCGGGATCAGCCATGCGGGCTACGTCGGGGGAAAGGTGCCGGACCGGCCCTAGCGCCCCGGCGCGGGCGCGGGCACGTTCCGCGCGCCATGCTGTTCACCGTCGACGAACGAGTCCGATGGTCCGCGGTCGACAAGGCCGGGATCATCTTCTACGGCGCCTACGTGCGCTTCTTCGAGCTGGCGGAGATGGAGCTCTTCCGCGCGGCCGGTGTCCCCTACGGCGAGGTCTTCGACCGGTGGGACATGTGGTTGCCGCGCGTGCACCTCGAGTCGGACTTCCACTACCCGGCACGTCTCGACGACGAGCTGCGGGTCGGTGCGTACTTCACCCACTTCGGCACGAGCTCGCTGCGGATCGCCTTCGACGTCGTCCATCTCGGCGCCGGCAGGCTCGCGGTGTCGGGCCACGAGGTGCTCGTGTGCACCACACGAGACACGTTGAAGCCTCGACCGCTTCCGCCCGACCTGGTCGAGATCCTCCGACCGTACTGCATGACCGTGGAGGCGGCACGCGCCGAGCTGGGTCTCTCGGGCTGACCGGTGACCGCGGTCGCTCCTGAAGCGCCGTCCGAACCCGCGCCGACGGCGGGCCCGCGGGCCGACCCTCAGCCGCTGATCATCCCCCGAAGGACCGCCGCCACGCCCAGTCCCAGGTAGTTGCCGGCCGCGTACCCGAGCAGCCCGACCGCCACACCGGGCAGGAGCCGGTCGTGGTACTCGCGGGCCGTCGCGAGCGCCATCGCGGAAGCCGGCCCGCCCACGTTGGCCTGGGACGCCACCGCCAGCGTCGGCAGATCGAGGCCGACGAGCCTGCCCACGACGAAGATCACGACCCCGTGGACGCCGACGGTGATCGCCGCGAAGTACACGATCGGCGGCCCGATCACCACGATGTTGGCCAGCACGGACATCGCCCCGTTGCTCGCCAGGAAGAGGAGCACGAGGTAGTTACCGATCACGCCCGTCCCGTGAATCGCGCGCACCGCGGGGATCTGGGCCAGGATCAGCGCGATCGTCGTGAGAAAGAGAACCGACGGTAGCGGCGCCAGGACGCTGCCGAGCCACGCGGACGCGCCCAGCGTGCCGAACACGATCACGGCCATCATGGCCAGGTCGGAGAGCTCGATCGCGCCTACGCTGGAGTAGAGCATCCGGTGCAGCGACGGCCCCTCGTGCTCGACCGGCTCCGTCGCCGGAACCGTCCTCCGGCCTCCGCCGATCCCCGCGAAGACGACCGGGACCGTCAGGCAGGTGGCCATCCAGATGGCGGTCATCGTCACGTCCGCGGCGATCCCCGCGGTGAAGAGCTCGCCGCTCGTGTCCAGTGCCGCGCCTACGGCCGCGAAGTTCACGCCTCCACCGGTGTACGTGGCCGTGTACTGGCCGGCCAGCTTCCACGTTTCCGGGCCGATCGCATCGGCCAGGAGGACGGCGGCGACAGAGGCCCCCAGCGCGGATCCGACCCCCCCGAGCGAGAAGGCCGCGAACATGCGCGGGCCGGCCTTGGCCACGGACTTCACGTCGACGGTGAGCAGAATCAGCACGATCCCCGCGCTCACCGCCGGGCCGCCGAGGAAGTCGTAGGCCGGGGACTGCCCGGGGATGACACCGAGGTTGGAGAGGAGCATCCCGAAGAGGATGCCGAGGAGCGCCGAGCCGAGCGCGCCGAAGACGCGCGTGCGCGCCTCGAGCGCGAGGGCGACGGCCACGCACGCCGCCAGCAGGAAGAAGACGAGCCCCGGATCGGTGATCATCGCGCGAAGCTACGGCCTCCGCGCTGGACGTGCCCGGCCCGGCCGACCATCCTCCGCCGATGGACCCGATCGGCCCCGTCTCTCTCGATGCGATCCGCGGAGCGCGCGGGCGCATCGCCGGTGTGGCGGTCCGCACGCCCCTGGTCAGGCTCGAGCAGGAGACGGCCGGCCCGGAGTCCGGCATCTGGCTCAAGCTCGAGTGCCTCCAGCCGATCGGTTCGTTCAAGATCCGCGGCGCCGCCAACGCCCTCGCTCTGGCCGGCCCGGCCGCGATCGCCTACGTGGTCTACACCGCGAGCGCGGGGAACATGGCCCAGGGCGTCGCGCTGGCGGCCCGGCGCGCCGGCGTGCCCTGTCGGGTCATCGTGCCCGACACGGCACCGAGGGCCAAGCTCGACGCCATCGCCCGACTCGGCGGGGAGATCGTCCCACTCCCCTTCGACGCGTGGTGGGCGACGCTCCGGGAGCACGGCCATCCCGACGAGTCGGGCTTCTTCATCCACCCGGTCAGCGATCCGGCGGTGATCGCGGGAAACGGCACGATCGGCCTGGAAGTCGCCGACACGCTTCCGGAGGTCGACGTGGTAGTGGTTCCCTACGGCGGAGGAGGGCTCTCGTGCGGAATAGCATCCGCGCTGCGACGGCGGGCACCCCAGGCGCGCGTCTACGCCGCCGAAGTGGAGACCGCGGCGCCCTTCGCGGCCTCGCTCGAGGCCGGCGAGCCCGCCTCCGTGGCACGTCGGCCCACCTTCGTGGACGGGATCGGCGGGAGCAGCCTTCTCACCGAGATGTGGCCGCTGGCGTCGTCGCTCCTCGCCGGATCGCTCGTGATGTCGATCGAGGAGATCTGCGACGCGATCCGCCTCCTGGCCGGGCGCGCCCACGTGATCGCCGAGGGGGCCGGCGGAGCCGCGCTGGCCGCCGCGCTCGAGCTTCAAGCGCGCGAGGACCCGGGGCGCGAGCGGCGGATCGTCGCGGTCGTCTCGGGGGGCAACATCGACACCGACGTGCTCCGCGCCATCCTGGCGGGCGAGAATCCGGACGCCTGAGGCTCCGAGCGCGGGGGCACGCTACTCCTCGAAGGTGCGCGCCCGCTTCAGCTGCGCGAACGCGGGCTGGATGCCGAGATTGGTATGCTCGTCGGACCACGCCGCCAGCGGCGACACGGTCTTGCCCCACTCGGTCCGGTGCGCGCGGCAGACCGCGGCGAAGTCGCAGAAGGTGCAGTCGTCGGCCTCGTTCGTCGGCACGAAGTGCCCGGCCGCCACCCCGTCGAGCAGGATCTCCAGGAGCGCGCCGACCGGCGCGAGCTGAAGCCGGTCGTACGAGAACGACTGGTTCTGACCCCTTCGCGTCGGGAAGTGGTACTGCCCGTCGACGACGTCGTTCTGCAGGCGCGCCTCCGCCACGTGCGCGTAGATCGCGTGCTGGAGACGGCGCCCACCGTCGAAGACGCCTCGCTCGAAGCCGTACGCCGACACGGACTCGCAGTCGCCCACGTGGCGCCCCCCCAGGTCCTGCTCGACACAGCGGCTCGCGCCGCGGTCCCTCCACCGGCCGATGCGAA
>CALJLC010000292.1 GCA_937982605.1 uncultured Gemmatimonadales bacterium
ACCGGCAGGCGGTCACCGCCGCCGGGACCGGGTGCATGGCGGCGCTGGAGGCCGAGCGTTGGCTCGCGCACGGCGGAGCGGAAGCGCATGCCGAGCCCGCGGGGGCGGCCGGCGACTGAGCCCGGGCCGTCCCGGGGACCCCGCGCCACGGGTACCGCAGCGCTCAGCCCTCGGCCGCCTCGCCGACGTCCGGGGGCCCCTTGGGGCCGAGGAGCCGCCCGCCGTCCACGGGGAGCACGTGCCCGGTGACGAACGACGCGTCGGCCAGGTAGAGGACCGCACCGAGCACGTCGTCGGGAGACCCGGTCCGCCCGAGCACGGCCCGCTCGGCGAGCACGTTCCAGCGCTCCTCCGACCAGTCGTCCGGGGAGAGCACCGCTCCCGGAGCGATCGCGTTGACCCGCACCTCCGGCGCGAGGGCGCGCGCCTGCACCCGGGTGAGGTGGGCGAGCGCCGCCTTCGACACGGCGTGGTGGGGATAGTCGGTCCACGCCTGGAACGCCGAGAGGTCGGTGATGTTCACGACCGCGCCGCGCGTCGCGCGCAGCAGCCCGGCGCACGCCCGCACGAGCAGATGCGGGGCACGGACGTTCACGGCCATCACCCGGTCCCATTCGTCCGCGTCGACGTCCAGCAGGGGCAGCGAACGGAACGACGCCGCCGAATTGACGAGGAGGTCGAGCCTGCCGAAGCGCTCCCCGACGGCGTCCGCGAGCGAGCGCTCGGCACCGGCCTCGGCGAGATCGGCCTGGACGGCGAGCCCCGTCCGACCGAGTCCCTCGACCGCGTCGACCACCTCCCGGGCGCCTTCCGCGGAGGACCGGTACCCGATCGCGACGTCCCAACCCGCCTCGGCGAGCCCGAGCGCGAGGGCCCGGCCGAGCCGTGTGGCGCCACCCGTGACGAGCGCGACGCGTTGCCCGTTCGTGTCGTTCATCGCCACACTCCCTTTCCCGACGGGCCGAGCGCCCGCCGTGTCCGCCAGGAAGAACGGAATCAGCGCAATGCCGAATCTCACGGGTAAGGTCGCGATCGTCACGGGTGCCACGAAGGGGATCGGGCTCGCGATCGCGGAGCGGATGATCAACGAGGGCATGTCTGTCGTGGTCAGCGCCCGCACCGAGGACGACGTCGTGGCCGTGGCGGAGCGGCTCGGCGCGAACGCCCTCGGGCTCCCCTGCGACGTTGCCGATCCGGAGGCGTGCAGGCGCCTCGTCGAAGCCGCGGTCGAGCGCTTCGGGCGCCTCGACGTGCTCGTCAACAACGCGGGCCTCGGCATCTTCAAGCCGATCTCGGAGCTCACGGTCGAGGAGTGGCGACTCCAGATCGACGTCAATCTCGGCGGCGTCTTCTACTGCTCGAAGGCCGCGCTCCCGCACCTGAGCGCGTCGGGTGACGGGTACATCATCAACATCGGCTCGCTGGCCAGCCGCAACTCCTTCGCGAGCGGCACCGGCTACAACGCCAGCAAGTTCGGCCTTCTCGGCATGAGCGAGGCGATGATGCTCGACGTGCGCTACGACGGCGTCCGCGTCTCGATCGTCATGCCCGGCAGCGTGAACACCCCGTTCAACGACCGGGACCAGGAGCCGGAGCGGGGGTGGAAGCTCGAGGCGGACGACTGCGCGCTGGCGGTGATGCAGCTGCTCGAGTACCCGAAGGAAGCGCACGTCAGCCGCGTGGAGATGCGGCCCAGCCAGCCGAAGCGGAGCTGAGCGCGGCTCGGACGTAGCGCGTGTCCGGACGGTCTGTGCCGGTCGGCGCGGTGGGGTAGATTTCGGGGCTCGCCCGCGACCGCGGGCTCCGCCTGAACCGAACCCGCACACGACGCGCCATGGCCGACGAATTCCGGATCGAGAAGGACTCCCTCGGTGAGATGAAGGTCCCCGCCCACGCGCGGTACGGACCCCAGACCCAGCGGGCGGTGGAGAACTTCCCGATCAGCGGGCAGCGCTTCGGACGGCGCTTCATCCAGGCGCTCGGGGTCGTCAAGCGCGCGGCCGCCGAGTCCAACGCGGAGCTCGGAAACCTCCCGGAGGACGTGGCGGCCGCGATCGCGAGCGCGGCGGGCGAGGTGGCGGAAGGGAAGTGGGACGACGAGTTCGTGCTCGACATCTACCAGACCGGCTCGGGCACGTCGACGAACATGAACACCAACGAGGTCGTGGCCCACCGCGCGTCGGAGCTGCTCGGGGCGTCCGTGCACCCGAACGACCACGTGAACTTCGGGCAGTCCTCCAACGACGTGATCCCGACGGCGATCCACGTCTCGGCCCGCGTTGCCGTCGAGGAGGAGCTCCTCCCGGCCCTCGGTCACATGCACGCCACGCTGGCGGCGAAGGCCCGGCAATTCGACGGAATCGTCAAGTCCGGGCGCACGCACCTGATGGACGCGACGCCGGTCCGGCTGGGACAGGAGTTCGCCGGCTACGCCCGGCAGGTCGACAGGGGAATCGAGCGTGTGCGCGCGGCGGCGGCCGAGCTGTCCGAGCTGGCGCTGGGTGGGACCGCCACCGGCACGGGGATCAACACGCACCCCGACTTCGCCGCGCGTGCCATCGGGAGGATCTCGAAGGCGACGGGGATCGACTTCGTGGAGGCCGCGGACCACTTCGAGGCCCAGGGGGCCAAGGACGCAGCCGTGAGCCTCGCCGGCGCCCTCAACACCGTCGCGACGAGCTTCATGAAGATCGCCGACGACATCCGCTGGCTCGGCTCCGGGCCGACGTCGGGGCTGTTCGAGATCCGCCTGCCGGCCATCCAGCCGGGCTCCTCGATCATGCCGGGGAAGGTCAATCCGGTCATGTCCGAGGCCATGATGATGGTGTGCGCCCGGGTGATGGGGAATCACACGACGATCACGGTGGCCGGGAGCCGCGGAAACTTCGAGCTCAACGTGATGATGCCCGTGCTCGGCCACGCCCTCCTCGAGTCGATCACCCTGCTCGCCAACATCGCCCGCGCCTTCACGGACCGGTGTGTGGCGGGCATCGAGGCCAACGAGGAGCGCGCCCGGGAGCTCCTGGAGCGCAACCCCTCGATCGCGACCGCGCTGAACCCCTACATCGGCTACGACGAGGCCGCCGTGGTGGCCAAGGAGTCCGCGAAGCGCGGGGTGAGCGTGCGCGACATCGTCCGGGAGCGGGGCCTCCTGCCCGAGGACGAGATCGACGCCGCGCTCGACGTCCGCTCGATGACGGAGCCGGGACTCCCGGAGTAACCCCCGAAAAAGCGAGTGACGCCAGCAGCCGAAGCTACTGACGCCACTCTTGGCACGCCCCCCCAGGGCGTGTTGCCCACCCGTGCTGGCGTGGGACTTGTGCCGACCGGCCGGCCGTAGCCGAACCGGGCCGGCACAAGCTCAGGCGGTCTTCAGCTCCTCCTCCTGCTCGCTCTCGAGGTCGAAGACCATCTCCGGTGAAACGTCTGCAAGCGGCATGCCGCCGTGCGGGATGACACGCGTGCAGTCGCCGTCGAGGTGCAGCGGGTACGCCCACGAGCCGTGCTGTACGACCTGGATGAGCTCCGGCTCCGAGCCGGCCGTCGGCGGGTCCACCCGCTCGGTGATCGAGCGCCAGACCCGGTCCACGAGCGACATGCGCTCCGAGACCGAGTCGGCCCAGAGCGCGAGCCGGATCCGCTTGCGCTCCTGAACGGAGAGCGCGCGGACGATCCGGCGATGTCCGCGGAAATTGTGCGAGAGCAGGAAGGCGATCGCCTCCCCCTCCGGCACGGGCTCGACCCGGTGGTCGTGGAAGCCGGGCGTGCGAACACGCCGTCCGTCGCTGATGTCGATATATCCGTCGGCCGCAACGCGCATCGTGCAGTCCCCTTCTGTCGTCGTCGTGGCCACCTGGGGGTGGCGCCGTGCAGGAGGTAGGAGACAAGTCGCGTGCCGCGTGCCGGAAACGTTTGACGGGGCAGGCGGGATTATCATAATTGCATATGGCATAACGATTTACGCCATGGACCCCGCCCGCCGGGACGCCCCGGGACGCGCGGGTGGACCAGACTTTGCTTCCGCGCGGGGCAAAGTTTATCGAAGTTCGCCGATGACGACGGACCCCGATCCCGACGAGCTCGGCGCCCACGTTTCCGCGGCCGGCGGCGTCGATCGGGCGCCCGGCCGCGCGCGTGCCATCGGAGCGGGCGTGCTCCAGCTCTTCACCAAGCAGCCCAGCCGCTGGGCGGAGCCGAAGATCGGGCCGGAGACGGCCGCGGCCTTCGCGGAGGCCCGCACCGAGCACCGGATCGCCGTGGCGGGCGCCCACGACTCCTACCTGATCAACCTCTCCAGCCCGGACCGGCGGCTGTGGCGCATGTCTCAGCGGTCGTTCCGGGCCGAGCTGGAGCGCTGTGCCGCGCTCGAGCTCGACTTCCTCGTGACCCACCCCGGTAACGCGACCGACGGCGATCTGGCGGCGGGGATCGAGCGCAACGCGCTCGGGCTGACCGAGTGCCTCGAGGTGGTGGAGGGCCCGACGCGGGTGCTGCTCGAGCTGACCGCCGGGACGGGCACGACGGTCGGCGCCACCTTCGAGAACCTGCGGGCGATCCTCGACGGAATCCCCGAGCCGCACCGGGCGCGCGTCGGCGTATGCGTCGACACCTGCCACGCGTACAGCGCGGGCTACGACCTCCTGAACGGCTACGAGGAGGTCTGGGAGGCGTTCGATCGGGTGGTTGGCCTGGATCGGCTGGGCCTCCTGCACCTCAACGACTCGAAGCACCCGTACGATTCGCGCCGGGATCGGCACGAAGGCATCGGGGAGGGGTCGCTGGGCGTCGAGCCGTTCCGACGGATCGTGCTCGATCCGCGCCTCGCCTCGGTTCCGAAGGTCCTCGAGACGCCGAAGGGGGACGACGAGACCACCGCGGACATCCGGAACCTGACGCTGCTGCGCGATCTCCGTGCCGGATCGGCCGGCGGTCGGAGTGGACCGTGAGGTCGTCGCGCCCGGGGACTTTCGCGCCGGGGGCGCGAAGGCATTACATTCTCTCCCGCGTATCGGAGGGCTCGTTTATTGAGCCAACACATGGAAGCCGGGACTGACTCCCGGGAATGACGCTAGGCCCCGGCAGAGGGGAAAGCGGTAAGCCCCGGGGAGGTCGCCAGATGTTCTATCCCGGGCTTCAATAATTCCCCTTCGGTGCGCTTTGGAGGGCCGGTCCCGCCCACGTTCTCGTGGCGCGGGCCGGCCCTTCTCTCTTTTGGGCGGATCGCCCGCGGCGGGCCCGGGTAGCGGTGCGTCCGGACTCCTCTCACCTCGGACTCGACGAGAATGCCGAACGTTTGCGTGACCCGGCGGGCGCACTTCTGCTCCGCGCACCGGCTCTTCCACGAGGAGTGGAGCGACGAGCGCAACCGCGAGGTCTTCGGGGATTGCTCGAACCCCAACTGGCACGGGCACAACTACGTGCTCGACGTGACGGTGGAGGGTCCGGTCGATCCGGAGACGGGCTTCGTGATGGACCTGAAGGCGCTCAAGGAGGCCATGAACGCGCGCGTCGTGGACGACGTGGACCACCGCAACCTCAACCTCGAGGTCGGCTGGATGAAGGGCCTCAAGCCGTCGACCGAGAACTTCGCGGTCGCCATCTGGGACCGGCTCGTCGACGCTCTCCCGCCGGACGTCACGCTGAAGCGCGTCCGCCTGCAGGAGACACCCAACAACTCGGCCGAGTACACGGGGCCGTGATGTCGGGCCGGCATCGGAGCCCCGCCGCCCGGGGCGTCCCGTCCACGCGGAGCTTCCCCCTGGAGGATGCATGAGCAAGAGCAGCGGAGTCGATCTCTCGACGGTCCGCTTCGAGGACCTCGTCGAGGAGATGATCCGCCGGCTGGGCGACGACCCCGAGCGGGACGGGATGAAGCGGACGCCGGAGCGGGTCGCCAAGGCGATGGCGTTCCTGACCAAGGGCTACGGCGAGACACCGGAGGCCGTCCTCGGCGAGGCGATGTTCGAGGAGAGCCACCAGAGCATGGTCCTGGTCAAGGACGTCGAGCTCTACTCGCTCTGCGAGCACCACATGCTCCCGTTCTTCGGCAAGGCGCACGTGGCCTACATCCCGAACGGCCGGATCATGGGTCTGTCCAAGGTGGCCCGTCTGGTCGAGGTGTACGCCCGCCGCTTCCAGGTCCAGGAACGGCTCACGGAGCAGGTGGCGCAGGCGGTGTGGGACACCACGCAGCCGGCGGGGGTGGCCGTCGTGATCGAGGCGTACCACCTGTGCATGATGATGCGCGGCGTCGAGAAGCAGAACTCGAAGACGCTCACGTCGGCCATGCGGGGGGTGTTCCTCGAGGACCACCGGACCCGGGACGAGTTCATGCGGTTCGTCACCAGCGT
>CALJLC010000293.1 GCA_937982605.1 uncultured Gemmatimonadales bacterium
GGCGGCGAGGGCGATCGGGCAATGGCTGGAAGGACGCGGACGGCTCCATCAGCCGTCACCGCTGGACCTTCGGCGACGGCTCGTCGAGCGCGGTCGAGGATCCGGGCTCCCGGTCGTACGACGCGCCCGGTACGTACTCCGTGACCTACCGCGTCTGGGACGACCAGAATGCGCGATCCCAGGTCGCCCGCGTGTCGGTCACCGTGGAGGCGGGCAATGCCGCGCCGAGCGCGAGCATCACGTCGCCGTCGACGAACCGGACGGTGACGGTGGGCGAGACGCTCCAGTTCCAGGGTAGCGCGAGCGACCCGGACGGCTCCGTGAGCCGCCACGAATGGTCGTTCGGCGACGGGACGACGAGCACGCTCCAGAATCCCGGTACGCGCAGCTACGGCAGCGCCGGTACCTACGCCGTCACCTACCGCGTGTGGGACGACGAGGACGCCGTCTCGAACACGGCCACCCGGACCATCACCGTGGAGGACACGCCGTCGAACCAGCGGCCCACGGCCAGCATCACGTCGCCGTCCGGCAACGTGACGATCTCCGTGGGCGGCAGCGTCGACTTCCGTGGCAGCGCCTCGGACAGCGACGGGACCGTGGTCTCGCACTCCTGGGACTTCGGCGACGGCACGAGCAGCAGCCAGCAGAACCCCGGCGCCCACAGCTACGCCAGCCAGGGGACGTACTCGGTCAGCTACCGCGTGACCGACGACGGGGGGCTGACCTCGACCCCGGCCACCCGCACGGTCACGGTGACGAGCTCCGAGCCGCCGCCGCCGCCGTACGTTCCGCACGACGTGTACTTCGCCACCGACTGGAGCACGGCCACGGGGACGAGCACCAACGCCATCCTCGACGGCGGCAAGTGGTCCCAGGGCTCGGGGAACTGGACGAACTCCTTCAGCGTCCAGGCACGAGGATCCCTGCCCTTCCCGACCGAGAACGTCCTCGTCCAGCGAGGCATCGCGGAGATGGGGTCGTGGGGCCAGATCGAGCTGCTGGCGGGTGCCGTGCCGCTCCTCCAGGTGGGCGACTCCCTCGGGATGCGCGTCTACTGGCAGAGCCCGAACCCGTACGGCAACGTGGACAACCTGCTCCACGGCTTCGAGGTCCTCGACCCGGGCAACGACCCGATCGGGATCAACTCCCGCTACGAGGGTGGGGGCTGGCAGATCGAGATCGACATCCCGTCGGCCGAGGTGTACGGACCGCGGGGTCCGAGCGGCATGGGTGCGTTCGACCTCACGCCGAACGGCGTCTACATGCTCGAGGTGCTGGCGGTTCGCGTGGCCACGAACCAGATCCACGTGGCGGCCCGCCTCACCGACGCAGCCACGGGTAACGTGATCCGCGGCGAGTACGACTGGGAGTCGTACTACGATCCGAACGCGCGGCCTCTGCACGAGGACTCGCCGTTCACCACGACGTCGAACTCGTGGCAGCATCTGCGCGAGTGGCGCATGGGGATCAACGGCATCGGCAACGTCGGAGGCGAGGTGGTCCACCGCTGGGGTGGCTTCGCCCTCTGCTCGTCCTGGTGCGGACCCTACCCGATTCCCGGCCACGAAGGAAGCTGAACGAACGCCCGGGCGTCGCGGCGGGACCTGCCGCGGCGCCCGGGTGCGGCTTGACCCCGGAGCCGTGGGGCCAGCACGTTGGTGATTGCCCTGGGGCGTTTCAGGACCCCGACGCGATCCTTGGTCCAGCACTTCCGGGGGCGTAGCTTGATATAGGTCTAGATTCCCAGAGGTGCTCCCATGAAGCGGATTCAGGCTCCCCTCGGCATCGGGTGTCTGCTCCTCGCGCCGCTCGCGTGCGCGGAGGGCGGCGTCGTGGTGGACGTGAACGGTGAGCCCGACACGCTGCGGATCGCCGTCGTCTCCGAGAACTCGGTGACGATCGAGCAACTGCAGCTCGAAGTCGGCGACACGGCCCGGCTCAGCGCCGCGGCCCTGAACGCCATCGGTCAGATCCTCGGGCGCATCGACCCGGTCTGGTACTCCACCAACCCGGACGTGGCCAGCGTCTCTGATTCGGGCGTGGTGGCGGCCGAGGCCGAGGGCACAGCGAACATCATCGCGACGCACGAGGAGACGTTCGCCCTCGTGCCCACGAGCGTGTCGGCTCGCGCGACCGTGCCCCCACCGCCTCCTCCGCCTCCGCCGCCGCCGCCACCTCCGCCGGACACGACGACGAATCCTCCGCCTCCTCCGCCTCCCCCGCCGGGCGGCGGCAGCGGGGCCATCCTGTTCGCGTCGGACTGGAGCACCTCGACGGGCGGCTCGACCGCCGCGGTTCTGGATGGCGGCCGATGGAGCGGCGGAGAAGGCAACTGGCAGAACTCGTTCAGCGTCCAGGCGCGTGGAGCGCTCCCGTTCCCGACGGACAACGTCCTCGAGCAGCGCGGACTCGCCGAGAGCGGGTCGTGGGGCCAGCTGAACCTGCGGTGCTGCACCGTGCCCCGGCTCGAGGTCGGTGACTCGATGGGCATGAGGGTCTACTGGCAGAGCCCGAACCCCTACGGGAACGTCGACAACCTCCTGCACGGCTTCGAGGTGTACGATCCGGGGAACGACCCGATCGGCATCAACTCCCGGTACGCTTCCGGGGGCTGGCAGATCGAGATCGACATCCCCTCGGCCGAGGTGTACGGGCCCCGGGGCTCGACCGGCTTCGGCGCGTTCCACCTCACGCCGACCGGCGTCTACCTCTTCGAGATCCTCGCGGTTCGCGTGGGCGCGAACACCATCCATGTCGAGGCGCGGGTGACGGACGCCGCGACCGGGACGATCATCATGGACATCGAGGATTGGGAGTCGTACCTCGATCCCAACGCGGACCCGATGCACGTCGAGACGCCCTTCCAGACCTCGGCGTGGGACAACCTCCGCGAGTGGCGCATCGGCATCAACGGCATCGGCAACATCGACGGCCAGGTCGTCCACCGATGGGGCGGCTTCGCGCTCTGCTCGGGCTGGTGTCCTGCGTACACGCCTGGGGAGGGCGGCTGACGACGCCCACCTCGAACCCACCGTTCATACGCGACGCCGTTCGGCGTCGGATCGATCCCCCGGGGTCGGTAGTGCCGAAGACCGGCACGCCGACCCCGGGATCTCGTCGGGCCCTGTGCGGCCCGCCTGAGCCGCCGGGTCGGTGACCACACCGATCGCGGCGCGCTTCTCGTTTCCCCCCGAATTCCCCGCATCAAGCGAGCGAAGCCAGCTTTGTCCAGTCCAACCATCGCGCTGGTCGGTTGTGGCGCCATCGCAGACTTCTTCTACATACCCGCCCTCGAGAACAGACCCGACCTCCGGTCCCAGCTCATCGTCGTGGACCGCGACGAGGGTCGGGCCGACGCGGTGCGCCGCCGGCTCGGCGCCGCCTCGGCGGTCACGGATCACCGTGAAGTGCTCGATCGGGTCCAGGGCGCGATCATCGCCACGCCTCACCACCTGCACACGCCGCTCACGCTCGACTTCGTGCGCCACGGGGTCCACGTCCTGAGCGAAAAGCCACTGTCCGAGACACCGGCCGAGGTCGACGAGGTCGTCGAGGCGGCCCGGGAGAACGGCGTCCAGGTCGCCGTGAACCACACCCGCCGCCTCTTCAGCTCCTTCCAGGAGGTCCAGCGCCAGGTGTCCGGTGGCGCGATCGGGGAGCTGAAGGAGGTCGACTACGTGCTCGGCGAGCCCTTCGGCTGGCCGGCGGAGACGAATACGTACTTCGGCGCCGCCGCAGGCGGACGTGGCGTCCTGTTCGACACCGGGGCGCACATCGTCGACCTGGTATGCTGGTTCATGGGCGGTGAGCCCGAGCTGGTCAGCTACGAGGACGACTCCCGGGGCGGGACGGAGGCCGTCGCGCAGCTCGAGCTGCGAAGAGGTCCGACGACCGCTCGGGTACGCCTCTCGTGGCTCAGCAAGCTGCGCAACACCTACCGCCTGACGGGCTCCGAGGGCTCTCTCGAAGGACGCGTCTACGAGTGGTCCTCCTACACGCGGCGGGACAAGCGAGGGCGCGCCAAGTCGATCCGCACGGACAAGACCCGGGAGTTCACGCACTTCGCCGACAAGCTCCTCCAGAACTTCACCGCCGTGATCGGAGGAGACGCCACCCCCATCGTTTCGGCCGCCGACGTACGCGCCGCGACCTCGATCATCGATCAGTGCTACCGCAACCGCAGGCTCATGGAGACCCCATGGTACGACGCCTGCACGAGGCTGGCCCATGTCTGACTCAAGGAAGATCCTCGTCACGGGTGCCGGCGGATTCATCGGCGGGCGCATGGTCGAGATCATGCATCAGCTCGGCACCGGCGCCGTGCGCGCGGGAATGCGGCGCTGGGCGACCGGGGCCCGGATCGGCCGCCTTCCGGTGGAGCTCGTCCGCTGCGACATCCGCGACGCGACGCAGGTGAAGGACGCGCTGGAGGGAGTGACCCACGTGGTCCACTGCGCCGTCGGCGAGCACTCGAGCACCGTGGAGGGGACCCGCGTCCTCCTCGAGGGAGCCCGCCAGGCCGGCGTCGAACGCTTCGTGCACCTCTCGACCGTGGACGTCTACGGCATCCCCGACGGGCCCGTGACCGAGAGTCATGAGCTCCAGGTCACGGGGCGTGCGTACGGAGACTCGAAGATCGAAGCCGAGAAGGCGTGTCAGGAGGCGGCCTCCAGGGGCGTCCCGGTGACGATCCTCCGTCCCACGCTCGTGCACGGTCCCTTCTCGGCGACCTGGACCGTGGCTTACGCTCAGCGGCTCCAGAAGCGACCCTGGCTCGTGGCCGAGAGCGACGCCCAGGGCACGTGCAACCTCGTCTACGTGGACGACGTGGTCGGGGCGGCGCTGGCGGCGTTCGACGCGGACACGGAGCCGGGGGAGGCCTTCAACATCAACGGGTCGGAGCGCCCCACCTGGCACCAGTACTTCTCGGCGCTCAACGCAGCGATGGGCCTTCCGCCGCTCGTGTCCGCCTCGCCGGCCGCCGCACGCGCCAAGGCCGGCCTCGTCCTGCCCTTCCGCAAGGCGGCGAAGTTCGGAATCACCCACTTCCAGAAGCAGATCATCGGGCTGTCGCAGAGCTCCCAGCTGGCCCGATCGGTCATGGTCAAGGCCGAGGGACTGATCCGGACGACGCCGGTGCCGAGCGAGTTCGCCGTGTACGGCCGCGAGGTCTCCTTCGAGACGGACAAGGCCGAACGACTGCTCGGCTACGAGCCGCGGTTCCCGATGTCGGACGCGCTCGAGCTCACGGCGGGGTGGCTGCACCACCACGGCTACGTCCAGAAGGATGCGGCGTAGCGTCCTCGAGCCTCGGGTGAGCGCTCGGTGAGGATTCTCCAGGTCGCCGCTCCGACCACGGCCGGAGGGCTGGAGCGGGTCCTGGAGAACCTCGCCGTCGGCCTGCGGCGGCGGGGACACGAAGTTCACGTCGCCACGCTCCTCTTCGGAGACGACCGCTCCCATCCCGTCGTGGAGCGACTGGTGGCGGGCGGCGTGACCGTTCATCCGATACGTCTCCGTCCGCCCGAGTACCGACGCGAGCGGCGGGAGGTCGCGCGCGTGTGCGACGAGATCGCTCCCGACGTGGCGCACACGCACGGATACCGTGTCGACCTGCTCGACCGGTCGGTGATCGCCCGCCGGGGGGTGCCCACGGTCACGACCGTCCACGGCGCCAGCAAGGCGGGCGGGGCCAAGGGTGCTTTCCTCGAGTGGCTGCAGCGCAGGAACTACGCCCGGTTCGACGGGGTGGTGGCCGTGTCCCGCGCCCTGTACGAGGAGTCGCTCGGGGACGGGGTGCAGGCCGACCGGCTGCATCTCATCCGGAACGCCTGGAGCGGCTGGTACGAGCCGCACACCCGGGAAGGCGCCCGATCCGCGCTCGGGCTCGACCCGGACGCGCGGGTGGTCGGATGGGTGGGGCGGATGCTGCCGGTGAAGGGCGGCGATCTCTTTCTCGATGCGATCGCGCGGCTGCCCGAGCCGAGGCCGGTGGCGGTGATGATCGGATACGGGCCGGAGTCGGCACGACTCGAGGAGCAGGCGGCCCGGCTGGGGCTTCGCGACTCCGTCCGCTTCCACTCGGACATCCCGGACGCCGGCCGTTACTTCCCGGCGTTCGATGCCTACGCCCTCAGCTCGCGGTCCGAGGGGCTTCCGATCGTGATCCTGGAGGCGATGGCCACGGAGACGCCCATCGTGGCCTTCGACGTGGGCGGCATCACGGAGGCGGTCGGAGGGGACGAGGCGCTGATCGTTCCGGCCGGTGACACCGATGCGCTCGCGGGCTCGATTCAGGCGTCCCTCGACGACCGCGCGGCGGCGCGGGAGCGCGCGCGCCGAGCCGCCGCGCGTC
>CALJLC010000294.1 GCA_937982605.1 uncultured Gemmatimonadales bacterium
ACCTTCATGAGCTCGACCGTGGCCGTGAACCACCGGTGCAGCCGTTCGGCCGACTTCTCGACGACCAGACGCGCGCGCAGATCCTCGCGCTGCGTCGCGATGCCGACCGGACAGTTGTTGGTGTGGCACGCCCGCATGCCGAGGCATCCGATCGCCTGGAGCGCCGAGTTCGCGACTGCGACGGCGTCGGCCCCCAGCGCCAGCGCCTTCACGAAGTCGGATTCGATGCGCAGGCCCCCGGTGACGACGAGCGTGACGTCTCCGGCCCCGCTGGCGTCGAGGTGGCTTCGGGCCCGGGGAAGCGCGGCGAGCGTCGGCACGGAGATGTTCTGCTTGAAGATCTCCGGCGCCGCCCCGGTCGCCCCGCCGCGACCGTCGAGGATCACGTACTCCGCGCCGGCCTCGAGCGCGAAATCGAGGTCGCGCTCGATGTGCTGGGCGGAGAGCTTGAAGCCGACCGGAATCCCGTCCGCGGCGTCGCGCACCTCGTCGGCGAGCCGCCGGAAGTCCTGCGGGGTCACCAGGTCCGGAAAGGTGGGCGGGCTGACGGCCGGCTGGCCGGGCTCGAGCCCGCGCACCTCGGCGATCAGCTCGTTGACCTTCTCGCCGGGCAGGTGCCCTCCCGTCCCGGTCTTGGCGCCCTGGCCGCCCTTGAAGTGGAACGCCTGACAGCGCGCCACCTTCTCCAGGCTCCATCCGAAGCGGGCGGACGCCAGCTCATAGAAGTATCGCCGGTTGGCCCTCTGCTCGTCCTCGAGCATGCCGCCCTCGCCCGAGCAGATCCCCGTGCCGGCCCGATCGGCCCCCATCGCCAGCGCCGTCTTCGCCTCCGCCGAGAGCGCGCCGAAGCTCATGTCGCTCACGAAGAGCGGGATCTCGAGCTCCAGCGGACGTTTCGCACGCGGCCCGATGACGACGGTCGTGTCGACCTCGGTCTCCTCGGGGAGCGGACGGGTCGCGAGCTGCGCGGTGAGGATCTGGATGTCCCGCCAGCGCGGGAGCTCGGTGAGCGGCACGCCCATCGCGGAGACCGGACCGTGATGCCCGCTCTTCTCCAGACCGTGGCGGGCCAGCGACTGGATGTGACCGTTGTACGGCTCCTCGTCCGTGCCGTGCACGTCCTGGTACGCCCCGAGGTATTCGTCCCGCCGATACGGCTGGGGGTGGGTGCGCGCGAACGCCTCGACGTCGGCCTCGTCGATCCGCACCTCGTCCGCCTCGTGGTCGATCTCCGCGGAGAAGCGGTGGAGCGCCTCGTCGTTCTCGTATTCGCTCACGCCGGTCTCGTACCGGTAGTCCCAGCCGTGGACGCCGCAGATGAGGTTCGGCCCGTCGATGTGCCCGTCGGCGAGGAGCGCGCCCCGGTGGTGGCAGCGCCCGAAGAGCACGGAGACACGGTCGTCGTACCGGATCACGACGAGGTCCACGCCCGCCACGAGGGCGTGCGCCGGCGCACGATCCTCGAGCTCGCTCCACCGGGCGACGGCGACGGGGCGCGACTGGACGGTGCGGAGCTGCATGCCTCCTCCTCGGTGAGGGCGGTGCGGCTCGACCCGACCAACGTCGCGCCTCTGTCAACGTCGTCGGCCGGGGCCCGGCGACCGTCGCGAGGGCAGCGCGGCGAGGGCGGAAGGGCTTCGGGGGTGGAACTTCCGCGCCGCAACCGCTCGTATAGGGTCCCATGGAAGAGATCCACATTCCGAACGATGCGACCTACGCACCGTTCTCGCTGACGGACGTCATCGCGACCGCGCCGCTCGCCTCGCGGCTCCTCCTCGGCATGACGCTGCCCGGTCGCGTGCTGAGCGCGGCCGCGCTCGGGATGTACGCGGGCAGCGCGCTGAAGGACTGGATGAGTCGCCGCGACGTGCGCTGGATCGACTTCCAGAAGGAGTACGGCTGCGACGTGAAGACGCTCGATCCGATGCCGGCGTCGGCGCGTCGCGACGAGATCGTCCGACTGGCGGCCCGGCTCGACGAGGGGTACACGGACGAGCGGATCCCCCGTCGGGAGCTCGCCGTGGCGGTCAACGGGCACCTCACGGAGTACGTGGCGGGGGTGACGGGTCAGCGTGTGCACACCAGCTCCGAGGTGCGCGACTTCACGCTCGCCCGCCTCGTCTTCCCGTTCGCGATGGGCGTCTGCGACGTCGTCTCGGGAGACGTGGCGCTCTTCCGCGACACGGGGATCTTCGAGCCGCACATCATCTGCCACGAGTTCGTGCACCGGAAAGGGTACTGGAAGGAGCTGCACGCCCAGGTGCTCTCCTACTTCGCGCTCATGTCTTCGGGGGATCCGGTCATGGTGCAGTCGGCGCTGGCCGAGCGGCTGCACCGGCAGCTCAAGGTCCTGGCCGG
>CALJLC010000295.1 GCA_937982605.1 uncultured Gemmatimonadales bacterium
CCGAGAGGAGCGAGGATCGCCGGAGGCGACCGCAGCTCAATCCGGGTGGCGCCTCTCGAACGTCCGATCTCAGCGCAGGATCACCTCGTCGAGCAGCGCCGCGTTCGGAACGCTCCACGCGCGCTCGCTCCCGCGCAGGATCGTCTCCACAGACCCCACGCGCTCGACGCGTCCCTCCCGTCCGCCGATCTCGACGCTCGCGCCCTCCTGAAGGCTCTGGCGGAGGAAGTGCCCCGCCAGGATGTGCCCGATCACCGGGCGCGCGCCGAGCGCGAACGCCAGTCCCAGTGTCAGGGTGGCGGCGCCGACGAGCACGGTGAGGAGCAGCACGAGCAGCATCGTCTCGACGCCGAGCTGCTCGAGCGCGAGGACGCCGAAGAAGAGGAAGACGAGACCGCCGACGGCGGCGCCGACCCGTTCTCCGCGGGCCACGTCCGAGGCGAGGACGCCGGACGCCACGACTCCCCGGGTGAGCCTGCTCAGCAGGAGCCCCACGAACATGATGAGCGCCCCCGCGATCACGTTGGGCAGGTACCCGATGAGCCGGTCGATCGTCGACGTGGCGGCGGTCAGGCCCAGCGTCTCCACGGCCGAAAGCACGAACGTCATCATCACGATCCAGAAAAGCACGCCGCCGATGATCCGGGAGGGCGGCGCCTCCACGCCGGCCCGGCTCAGCATCTCCGGGAGCCGGAGGTGGCTCGACACCCGGTCGAAGCCGAGCCGCTGGAGCGCCCGCTCGACGACCGTCTCGGTCAGCTTCGAGACGATCCAGCCGAAGACCAGCAGCACGAGCGTCCCGACGAGGCTGGGGAAGAGGGCGACGACGTTGTCGCCGAGCTGCTGAAAGGCGCTCACGATGATCCGACGCCAGGCGTCCAGGTCGATGATCTGCATGTTCGGGGCCCTCCCCCCTGCGGATGTTGGCACGAAGACTGGTTCGATCGGCGGGAGGCACAGGACCGTGGCCCCCCGCCGAGGGCCGCGGTTGCCTGCCGGCTCCGTGCCGTCCATACTCGCGCGAGCACTTCCCGGCTGCCAGCACCGGCCGCGCCCGCGGTCGACCTTCGGAGATCCTGTGGCCTCGAGTCTGGAACGGACGCTCGCCGCGCGGCTGCTGACGGCCTACCCGGACGAGGCGGCCGCGGTGCTCGAGACGCTCCCCGACGCGTCGGCGCTGGCCGTCCTTTGCGATATCGACGCGGGGTCCGCGGCGGGCGTGCTGACCAGCCTCGCCCCCAACCGCGCGGCGACGGTGCTCTCGGGTCTCGAAGCCCCGACGGGGCGCGAGATCGTGGCCCAGCTGGGGCTCGCCGACGCCGCGGATATACTGCGACGCATGGGCGATAGCGCGCGGGAGGCCTTGCTCGAGGGGCTCGACCCGGAGCTGGCAGACCGGATCCGCACGCTCGTCGGCTTCCCGGACGGCACGGCGGGGTCGCTGATGGACTCCAGCGTGCTCGCCATGCCGCTCGACGTGACCGCGGGCGAGGCGATCGACCAGATCCGCCGGACGCCGGACCACGTCCGGTACAACCTCTACATCGTGGATCGCGAGCGTCGGCTGGTCGGCGTGCTCAACCTCCGCGAGCTGCTCCTTGCGGACCGCAAGGAGGAGCTCGGGGCGCTGGCTCGTCAGGACGTCCTGTCGATCGAGGGTCACGAGACCGCCCAGGCCGTCCTCCGGCACCCGGCGTGGCGCGAAGCCCACTCGCTTCCGGTGGTCGACCGACGCGGCGTGTACCTGGGCGCGATCCGCTACCGCACCTGGCGAAGGCTGGCGGAACGGGCGAGCGGCCGCGGACGGCGTGACCCCACGACCGTGACGGCGCTCGGGGAGCTGGTCGCCGCCGGGATGGGCGGTCTGCTCGGGGCGCTCGTCGATGCCGCGGGACCGCCCGGCCCTGGAGGCGTGGATGTCCCGGGGTGAGCGGGCCCGGGCGCAGCGGCGGCTGGCGAGCGAGCTCGTCTCCCGTCACCCGGACGAGGCCGCGCGGCTCATGGAGGTCAGTGCCGATCAAGAGATCGCGGAGCTGCTCGACGGAGAGCCCGGAGCGAGCGTCGTGGCGATCCTCGAGCGCCTTTCCCCGGACAGGGCCTCCGGAACGCTGACGCTGCTCGGCGACGACCGGACGACCCAGGTCCTGGCCGGCATGAACAGCCATCGCGCGAGTAGTCTGCTGGCCCGCATGGATCCCGCCACCCGGGAGAAGAACCTGGCCGTCGTCGATCCCGCGACCGCCGAGGATCTCCGGGCGATGGTGGAGTACCCGCCGGACACGGTCGGCCGGCTCATGGATCCGCGGGTCACGGCGTTCCGGCCGGCCACGACGGTGGGCGAGGCGGTGAAGCGCCTGCGCGCGCTGGGGCGCAAGGGGATCCAGGACGTCTTCCTGGTCGACGAGGAGGGGCGGCTGGTGGGCGCGGTTCCCCTGCAGGCCATCGCGCTGGCCTCCCGCGGCGAGACCCTCGAAGCGCTGGCCGCGCCGCACCCCAGCGCGCAGCCGACGTGGGGTCGGGAGGCGGTGATGGAGGAGCTCGAGCGACACCGGGTGGCGAGCCTGCCGGTCGTCGACTTCGACGGCAGGCTCGTCGGCGTCCTGCGCCAGCAGGAGCTGCTGCGGACGGCCGAGGATCAGGCCGCCGCCAGCATGGTGTCGATGGTCGGGGCCAGCCGCGACGAGCGTGCGCTCGGCAGCCCGTTCTTCGTCGTGCGCAAGCGGCTGCCGTGGCTCCAGATCAACCTGCTGACCGCCTTCCTGGCGGCGAGCGTCGTGGGGTTCTTCGAGGAGACGATCGCCCAGTTCACCGCGCTGGCGGTGCTGCTGCCGGTCGTCGCGGGGCAGTCGGGAAACACCGGCGCGCAGGCGCTCGCGGTGACGATGCGCGGGCTGGCGCTGCGCGAGATCCGCATCCGGAGCTGGCCGAAGGTCGCGGCCAAGGAGCTGGCGGCCGGCTTCCTCAACGGGCTCGCGGTGGCGGTGACCACCGCGGCGGGTGTCTACTTCTGGAGCCGCTCCACCGGGCTCACGCTCGTCATCTTCATCTCGATGGTGCTCTCGATGATGATCGCCGGATTCTCGGGCGCGACCGTGCCGATCGTCCTCTCCGCGCTCCGTCAGGACCCGGCCCAGTCCTCATCGATCGTGCTCACGACCGTCACCGACGTCTTCGGCTTCCTGAGCTTCCTCGGCATCGCGACGCTGCTCTCGGGCATGCTGTAGCGCGCGACCCCGTCGGCGGGCGGCCTCGCGCAGGTCCGCCACCGCGTCCACCTCGTCGACGATCTCGCGGCCGATGAGCGACTCGATCACGTCCTCCAGCGTCACGACGCCCGCCATTCCGCCGAACTCGTCCACGACCGCGAAGAGGTGCGTGCGCTCCGCCACGAAGCGGTGCAGCAGGACGTGGCCGCGCGTGCCCTGAGGCGCGAAGGGCAGGGGGCGCGCGAGATCCCGGAGCGGGACGTCGAGCTCCCCGTGGGCGAGGGCGACGAGCACGTCCGTGGCGCGGACCAGACCGGTCCAGCGGTCGGGGTCCTGCGGATCGAAGACCGGGATGCGCGAGTGCCGCCACTCGTCGATGTGGTCACGCACCGCCGCGAGCGACATGTCCTCCGGGAGTCGGAAGACGACGGTCCGGGGCGTCATCACCTCCGCGGCGGTCACCGCGTCGAGCATCAGCGCGTTCCTCACCAGCATCGCCTCATGGGCGGAGATGCTGCCCTCTTCGGCGCTGATCTCGGCGAACGGGACGACCTCCTCCTCCGGCGCCGCGGAGGCCCGCCCCGCAGGCGTGACGCACTTCGAGACGTGCTCGGTGAGCCAGATGAGGGGGAAGAGGAGGCGGATCCCGAGGCTCCACGGCACGGCCACCATCCGCGACACCGGCCGGCTGTAGGCCACGCCGAGCACCTTGGGGAAGATCTCCGAGACGGTGAGCACCAGGAGCGTGAAGATGGCGGAGAACCATACGAGGGCCTGCTGCCCGTAGAGGGCGGACGCCCGGGCGCCGGCCACGGCCGCCCCGGCGGTGTTGGCCGCGGTATTCACGATGAGGATCGCCGCGATCGGGCGCTCCATGTTGTCCTTGAAGCCCTCGAGGATCTTGCCCGCGACGCTTCCGGTGGCGGAGAGCGTGCGGATATAGGGCCGGCGGACCGCGTAGATGGAGGCCTCGCTCAACGAGCAGAAGGCCGAGGTCAGGATCACGACGACGACGGACGCAACGAGGACGGCCATGCTGGAACCTCGAGAAGGGGCGATACCGACCGAAGATGCGTGGGCCCCGGCCCCGTACGGAAGGCGCCGCGCCCGATTTGCGAGCGCGTCTAACGCCGCACATGATACTCGCACCCCCCTCTTGCGAAGGAGGTGCTCTCATGCGCCGACGATCGTCGCTCCCCGTCCTTCTCGTCTCGACCGTCTTCGCGGCCCCGGGGGTGGCCCAGGAGGTTGCCCTGGGCGTCTTCACCACCGTGGGAACCGTCGACGCCGCCGACTTCGAGGCGGCCGCGCGGGATCACTCGGGGTGGCACGCCGACCGCAACGACACCCAGGCGTGGGCGGTGTATCAGGCGATGACGGGGACGGCGGTGGAATACGTCTTCGTGGCACCGAACATGACCTGGGCCACGCTCGACGCGCCGTCGGTCGACATGATGGAGGATCAGGGCCACTGGGCGGAGTCCGCGGCGCAATACGCCCGGAGCGAGGACATCCAGCTCTGGATGCAGCTCACGGCGGTCAGCAACCCGCTCCCCGACGCCATGATCGCCGACTACGGCGTCATCCGGGTCGTCGAGTTCGAGATCCTTCCCGGGGGCGACGGCGCCTTCCAGAACGGCATCCGGATGTTCGGCGAGGCGATGGCCGCGCAGTCTCCGCAGACCTACTTCGTCTGGAATCGGGTGATCAGCGCCGATCAGCGGCCGACGGCGTTCATCGCCGTCTGGGCACCGAGCTTCGAGGCGCTGGGCGCTCCGACCATGAGCCCGCTCACCCGGATGGCGCAGCACTTCGGCGCCGAGGCGGCCGGGGCGGCCTCCGACGCCTTCAATGCGTCGGTCCGGACCACGGCCGACCGGATCTGGCTCTTCCGCCCGGATCTCTCGTACTTCCCGGGCGGCTGACGAAACACGGACCGACGAGCTGCCCTCGGGCCCTCCGGCTCTTCCCGGCCGGAGGGCCCACCCTCGTGGAAGACGTCCGTCTCTACGTCACAAACGACGGGGTTCATACGTCACGATGCGTACGGCGTGGCCATGGGCGCGCCGAGTACCGTGAGGGCGTCCACTCCGCCCCGAACCCCCTCGACCGATGCGACTCCTCCCGATCTCCCTGCTCGCCCTCGTCGTGACCTCGACCGGCTGTCAGGTCTGGGAGCCCGTCGACGCGGTTCCCGGCGGCGGCCAGACCATCCGCATCGTCACGACGGAGGGCACCCGGCTCACGCTGGAAGACGTCACGGTTCGCGGAGACACCCTGGTGAGCGAGGCCCGGTCGTGCGCCTGGACCGTGGCGTACGGACGTTCGCCCGGACGGGCGTGGTGTGGCGGGGTGGCGGTGGCCAGAGCCGACGTGGTGCGCGTCGAAGTGCCCCGCGGCAACGCCGTGTGGCGGACCTTCCTCATCGTGCTGCTCGGCTTCTTCGCCGGAGCCCTGGCCATCGGCGCGCTCGAGCTCCTCGCCGACGGGATTCCCGCTCTCACGTCGCGCCGTGAGCCTTCACCGATCCGAGAGGGAGTGCCCAGCAGGCGGTGACGTCCGGGATGTCGCGGACGTCGTCCTCC
>CALJLC010000296.1 GCA_937982605.1 uncultured Gemmatimonadales bacterium
GCCCAGGACCCCGATCCGGTCCTCGGCCTCGAACGCCAGGAGCGCCCGATCGGCGAGCTGCTGCAGCCGTACGCCCGCCACCCGGACGTCCCCGGCGGGGATCCCCGCGGGAAGCCCGTCGGGGAGCACGCCGAGCTCCCGCAGCCCCTCGGCCCCGACGCTCCACGTCCGGTCGGACGGACCGATGAGGCCGTCCCAGAGGAGCCGTGAGGCCCACGCCAGCCCGGCCATGTGGCGCGCCGTGGTTCCGGGCGGAGGCGGTCCGCCGATGGTGAAGCGGTCGCCGAGACCCACCTCGTTGGCCCGGTGGCAGTCGCCGCACGTCTCCGCGATCCGGGCCGACGCCAGCGCCGCGTCCTCCCGGCTGCCTGCGCGCGCGCCCGCGCGTGCCTCGTAGCGCATCGGCCCGAACTGGAGCCACAGCTCGGCGGGGAGGTCGTCGGCGGGCTGCAGCTCCGCCAGGTCGTCGACCGCGTCCCGGAAGGCGTCGACGTCGCCCTGGATGGCGTAGCCACGGGCTTCGACCGCCAGATCGAAGTGCGTGATCATCTGGCCGCGCGACGGGCTCCCCTGGTACGGCTCCGGTCGGGTTGCGCATGCCCAGAGGAGCAGACTCACGGCCGCGCCCGCCACCGCGCCCGCCCGGGTCGTCCACGTCCGCATGCTTCGGTCCTCCCTTGCCGTCGGGGTTCGAGCGTTCCCGGTCTCGATCCAACGATACGGAGGCGGGCGCCCTGCCGGTGTCGGGAGATCCATGAGCCGACGCGGGGGGAATTCCGGTATCCCACCCGGTTACGGACACCCGCCGGGGGTGTCCCCCTGCGCCGGAGCGTGTGCGTGAACTGGGATGCCGTCGGGGCCGTGGGTCAGCTGCTCGGGACCGCGGCCGTCGTGGCCTCGCTCCTCTGGGTGGCGCGGCAGGTGCAGGCGAGCAACCGGATCGCCCAGGCGGACGCGTATCGGGCCGCGCAGCTCAAGATGGCCGAGCTCGTCAGCTCCTGGTCGGACGATCCGGCGTGGATGACGCTCTTCGTCGAGATCCGCTATCGCGGGCTCCGCCGCGAGCAGATGACCCCGACGCAGAGCACCCGGGCCGGCTTTCGGCTTCAGGCGCTGCTCACGCACTACTCGGCGATCCACCGGGACGTGACGCTCGGGATCCTCCCCGAGTCCGCCTACGAGATCCAGGCGGAGCAGGTCTTCCGCACGCCGTTCATGCGCCAGCTCTGGCCCGTGCTGCGCGAGGACCATTCGAGCGACTTCATCCGCTTCATGGAGCAGCGCTTCGAGCTCGACGGCTCGGCGGTGCACCCCACGGGCTTCCACGTGGCTCCGGTGCTCTCGCCGAACCACGTGAAGCCCACGGCGTGGCCGCAGGCGGCGCTGGGGCTCTAGCGGGAGCTCAACGCCCCGGGTGCCAGTCCGGCCGGCTTCCCGGCCCCGCGCCCACCCACTCCTGATCCGCCCCCAGGATCCCGATGCCGATGCCGATTTCGGGGTCGAAGGCCAGCCGGCGTGAATCGGGCGCCCACGCGGCGTACCGGACGTCCATGGACGCATGGCTGAAGAGGTCCGTGCGCACGCCCGAGGCGACGTCGACGACCGCTACGCCCCAGTAGGAGCCGGCGTCGGTGTCGTGTGCCAGATAGCGGCCGTCAGGGGACCACCGCGGCGAGTCGTCGCCCTCCGAGGGCGTCGAGGTGATGGCCGTGAGGCCGGTTCCGTCGGCGTTCATCACCCAGATGTCGTTGGACTCGACGAAGGCGATACGTCGACCGTCGGGAGAGAAGCGGGGATGGCTCGCGGTATTCGGTCCCGTCACCCTCACCATCTGCCGACCCGCGCCGTCCGGTCGGACGCGCACCACTCCGATCTCGCCGTCGACCTGGCCGAGGTATACGATCCAGTCGCCCTGTGGCGACCAGTGCGGGTCGATCGCATACGCGCTGTCGGCGTTGACCTGGACGTGGTTCGTCCCGTCCCGGTTCACGACGAACAGCTGGGAGCGGCTCGTGTAGGCGACGCGCGATCCGTCGGGGGACCAGATGGGCCAGTCGTCCGGCTCCCGGGCAGGGTCCGACACGAGCACCCGCATCGAGCCGTCCGCGGCGCGAACCACCGCCTCGAGCTTCGAGCCGGGGGCCCGTTCCCGCTCGGCCGTGAGCAGGTGGGTCCCGGTCGGGGACCAGTAGGCGCGGTGGATCACGTGCTCCGCCTGATCGTCCACGAGGACCGCGTCGTCGGCACCCGTCGTATCGACGGCGATGATCCGCCCCCCGCTCTGGTAGAGGATCGGGCGCTCGATCGCGGCCGGCACCGTCGGACCCTCCTCCCCGCACGCGCCCGCGGAGAGCAGTCCCGTGAGCAGGAGGAAGGGGAGGGCCGCCCGGGTCGGGACGGCTCCGCCGCGTCGCTCGGTGTCGGCGCCTTCCCCGGCCGAGATCGTCCTCACCGCGCCCCCGGCCGGTACGTCTCCTCCGCGTGCGCCTCGATCTCCTCGGGGTAGTAGTACACCGGCCGCAGATTCCCGGTGGCGTACCGCTCCGCCTGGTCGTTGAAGTGCGGTGACGTCGGGTCTCCGCTCTCGCCGCCGGCGGTGACCGCCACGGCGCGCACGCGGTCGCCGAACTCGACGACGGCCACGAAGCTGTTTCCGCTCGTGCCGTAGCGCCGCACGAGGCCCTCGGGCTGCCGGGTGCCGAACGACGCCAGCGAGCCCCAGCGCCCGGAGTGGAACCCGACCGGGAGGCTCGGGGCGTCGTCGTCGAAGGTCGACTCGATCTCGGCGGTGATGCGCTGGAAGCGGTTGATCTCGCCCCACGGCGTCTCCCAGCTCCCGAAGTCGGCCTCGAGCCGCTCGACGGCCGCCTGCAAGGAGGCGAGGTGCTGATCCACCGTCGCGCGCCCGGCGATGAAGTCGTTGGTGGAGACGCCGGCCGCGCGGGCCGCGCCCGCGACCCGGTCGATCATGTCCTCCGCCCAGTACGTTGCCACCGAGGTGGCCACCGACTCGACGCCCCACCGGTAGTCCCACGACCGGAGCGCGTCGATCGGCCCCGCCAGCGCCGCCTTGCGGGCGTCCGACGCCGGTGCGCGGTCGTAGGCGCGGATCAGCGCCGGCACGAGCGGCTCGAAGCCGGGCATCTGGGAGGAGTAGGCCGTCTCGACGAGCGACTCGAGCGTGAAGTCGGTGCGGCCCTCGAGCACGCGGATCGCGTGGATGCCGCGGGCGTTCTCCCCGCCGCGCTGGAAGTAGCGCGGGTAGGCGTCCTCGTCGGGGCTGTCCGGGCCGGCCGCCGAATACGGCCAGTTGTTGGTGTTCTGGATCCAGCCGACCGACGGGTTGAAGACGTTGGGCGTCTCCTCGATCGAGTGCGGCTCGCCCCAGTCGTTTCGGGAGTCGCTGCCGTCCACCGGCTCGGTCCAGTCGACGTCGTTTCGGCGCTCGGGCACGAAGTTCGAGTGCCAGTACGCGATGTTGCCTTCGGAGTCCGCGTAGACGGTGTTGTTCGACGAGTTCGTGTGCATCGACATGTTCTCGCGGTAGTCCGCGAGGTTGCGCGCCTTGGTGCGGCCGTACGACTGCATGAGCGCCGAGAGCGGCTCCTCCATGAGCGCCGTGGCGACCCAGCGGCCGTCCTCCACGCGCACGATCGGACCGTGGTGCGTGCGGAACGTCGTGAAGGTCCGCTCGGCCATCTCACCCGACGCGGTCCGGTAGCGCACCGTGACCTCCTTCGTCTCGACCGGCCGCTCCTCTCCGTCGACCAGGTAGACGTACGCGCCGTCCCGTTCGACGACCGTCTCGAGGTACTCGTCGATGTTGTCGACGCCGCTCGACGTGTGCATCCAGCCGGCGTCCTCGTTGAAGCCCTGGTAGATGAAGAACTGGCCCCAGGTGGAGGCGCCGTACGCGTTCAGCCCCTCGTCCGAGCGCATGTGCAGCTCGGAGCGGAAGAAGAACGACGTGTGCGGGTTGATGAGAAGCAGCGCGTTGCCGTTCACGGTGTTGGCCGGCGCGATCGCGATCCCGTTCGAGCCGCGCGGCTCCTCCCAGTCGACGAGCGGCTCCTCGATGTCGAGCTCCGCCATCGCCATCCCGCCGGGGCCCTCGTCGTAGAACGCCTGGAGCTGGCGGACGTTGACCCGCTCGATGTCTCCGCCGATCGAGCCTTCGCTGAAGGTGAGCGCCATCCACGGCTCGAAGCGGTCGAGCACCCACGGCTCGACGTCGGGATGCGTGTGCAGGTAGTAGTTGAGCCCCCCCGCCCACGCGTCCATGAGGTCCTTCAGCCACTGCGGGCTCTCGGCGTAGAGCGCCTGCATCTCGACCGGATCGATGAAGAGCCGCATGCGCAGGTCGGTGAAGAGCTCCTCCTCCCCGTAGTGCTCGGCCAGGCGGCCCTGGCTGAAGAGGAAGTTCCGCTCGATGCGCGGGAAGTCGTCCTCGGCCTGCGCGTAGATGGCGCCGAAGACGGCGTGCGCGTCGGTCGGGCCGTAGACGTGCGCGATCCCCCAGTCGTCCCGGGTGATCGTGATCTCCTCGGCCATCGCTTCCCATGCCGCGACCTCCGGATCGGTCGGGGCGCAGGCGACGAACGCGACGAGGACGGGAAGCGCCGCGACCGCCCGGAGGGCGGCCGTGAAGGCGGGCGAGCGAGGCTTCATGGGGCGTCGGGGCACGGGGAGGGCGGGCCGGCTGGCCGGCCGCGGTCGATCGGCGACATTGTATCCGTCCGGGCCCGCGCGGACCACACGGCCCTCCCCGGAGGGTCGCGGGGTCGCGGGCCACCCGTTCCGCCACTCGGAGAACAGGTGCGATGCGCGACGTGATCGAGGCGATCGAGGGAGAGTACCGGCGCTACCGCTCGCTCGGCGAGCGCACGATGGAGCAGCTCAACGGAGGGGAGCTGTGTACCCGTCCCTCGTCGGAGAGCCTGTCGATCGCCACGATCGTCTGGCACGTCGCCGGCAACCTGGAGTCGCGCTTCACCGACTTCCTCACCGCGGACGGCGAGAAGGAGTGGCGCCGGCGGGACGACGAGTTCGCCGTGCGCACCGTGCCGAAGGAGACACTTCTGGAGCGGTGGGCGGCCGGCTGGTCGGTGCTCGAGGCGGCGCTCGCCGAGCTCGACGACGACGCGCTGAGGCGGACGATCACGATCCGTGGCGTCGAGCTGACGGTGATCCAGGCGCTGGAGCGGTCGCTGGCGCACACCGCCTACCACGTCGGCCAGATCACCTTCCTCGGCAAGATGCTCGCCGGCGACGGATGGACGTACCTGAGCATCCCCCCGGGCGGGACCGCGGCGTACAACCAGAACCCGACGCACGAGAAGGCCTGACCGGAAGGCCCGACCACCGTGGGGAGCGTGCGGCCGTGGGCGGTGCGCCTCAGCCCCCGCCCGGCACCAGGCGCCAGACCGTGCCGCCCAGGCTCATGACGTACAGCTCGCCGGCGGCGTCTTCGCCGAACGACGAGAGCTGGGGCACGGTCCCCAGCGCGTCGGCGTGGTCGATCTCGTCGGTGACCGCGGTGCCGTTCCAGCCGAGTGAGCGGATCCAGCCGCCGCAGTAGTCTCCGAAGAGGTAGCGGCCGACGAGCCCGGGGATCGCCGAGCCCCGGTAGACGTAGCCACCCGTGACCGAGCAGCCGTCCGGATGGTCGTACTCGTGCACCGGCAGCACGGTGCCCGTCGCGTCGCACGGGCCGCTCGGGTAGCACGACGAGCCCTCGAGCACGTTCCAGCCGAAGTTCTCGCCGCCTCCGCTCGAGGCGCTCTGAAAGGAGATCTCCTCGACCGAGCCCTGCCCGACGTCGCCGATCCAGAGGTCGCCGGTGACGCGGTCGAAGGAGAAGCGCCACGGGTTGCGCAGCCCCCACGCCCACGTCTCGGGTGCAGCCGTCGTGTCCCCCACGAAGGGGTTGTCCGCCGGCACGGAGTAGGGCAGCGCGTCGACGTCGAGCCGCAGGATCGAGCCCAGCAGCGTGCGGGGGTTCTGACCGTGTCCGCCCGGGTCGCCTCCGCCCCCGCCGTCTCCCAGCCCCACGTACAGCATGCCGTCCGGCCCGAAGGCGAGATGACCGCCGTTGTGGTTCGTGTCGGGCTGATCGACCTCGAGGACC
>CALJLC010000297.1 GCA_937982605.1 uncultured Gemmatimonadales bacterium
AGGAAGGAGGCGGCGAGGCCGCGGACGTCGACCGGACCGGGCTCGACCGGCCCGACTTCTTCGCTGCCCGCGGCGGAACCGGCCGCCCGAGCCGCGGCGACCAGGGAATCGACCGTGCGCGCCACGAGGGCGTCGGGGACGCGCAGGTCCGGCTCGTAGGCGTGGCGTGCCTCCAGCACGATGCGCACCAGCGCGCGACAGTCGGCGCACTCCTGCACGTGCGCGGCCGCCTCGAGGTCCGCGGCGTCGTGGAGCGTCAGCTCAAGGATTCGATCGGTATCGGGACAGCTCATGGTCGGGAGCCTCCATGATCTTGCGAAGGTGGTTCAGCGCATGGCGCACGTGCGAGCGCACGGTGGCGGCGGAGACACCCATGAGCCGGGCGACCTCCGAGGGCTTGCGGCCTTCGAGCACCCGGAGCGTGACGGCCTCGCGCTCGCCCGGGGTCAGCTCCGGAAGCGCGCGCAGGATGGCCCGCTGCAGCTCGCGCCGTGACGACTCGTGCAGCGGGTCGACGTACGTCCAGCTCTGATCGAGCTCCGCGGCCGCTTCCTCCCGCACCTCCTCCCGTCGCTTCCGGGCGCGGGCGTCCGTACGGCAGACGTTCAGCGCCACCTGGTGCAGCCACGACCGGAACGAGCCCTCCTCCCGGTACGAGTCGACCTTGGTCCACGCCGTGCGCCACGTCTCCTGGAAGAGGTCCTCCGCGTGGTCGAGGTCGCGCGTGTACGCCTGACACACCATCAGCACCATCGGGGCGTACTGGTCCACGATCTCGCGGACGTACTTCCGCTCTCCGCGAGCGAATCGCTCCGGGTCGAACATTCAGGCGCCCGAGGCGTCGGCCGTGTCCGGCCGGCGCGCGGAGAGCTTCCTCCAGCCCAGCACCAGGGCGATGAGGGGAACGAGGAGCGGGAGCCCGACGCCGACGAGCGCCGAGTGGTCGGGGGACGACCGGACCCAGGAGTCCCCGACCATGATCGGGGCCATGAAGACCACCGCGAAGGCCAGCCCCACCGTCCAGCGTCGGCGTCGGCGCACGGGCGGGCTGAGCCCGGTCGTCAGGTAGCCCACGACGACGCCGAGCGTGGCGTTCAGGATCCCGAGCAGCGCCAGGGAGATGGGCTGCAGCACCCGGAGCAGGAGGTAGTTCGGCTCCTGCTGGTAGACCTGCGGCACCGTCGGGTCGGTTTGGCCGGACGCCCCCGCGCGCTTCAGCTCACGAACCCGCAGGAGCGTCGGCGGCGTGTCGGGGCCGAGCGGAAACCGCTGCGCGAGGTCCCGGTTCAAGCGCTCGTAGCGCCACACCTCGACCTGCGGCTTCACCACGGCCGTCAGGACGTACCCGGTGAAAGAAAACAGAATAGCTATTCCGATCGCTGCCAGCAGCGCGACGCGAACGCGGGTGTGGGCGGCCGCGGCGCCCAAACCCGCAACGTAGAGGACGAACGCGAGGATGAGGACGGCGGAGCCGGCGAGGACCTCCGCCCACCACGAAACGGCGTCGGCGCGCGCGAAGGACCCACTCCCCACGAAGCTGAGGGTCGTCAGGGCGACGGTCAGCGCGAGCCACCAGCGCACGACGCGCGCGATGACGGTCCGGATGGGCCGTGCGTCGTCCGTCAAGCCAGACCTCCCGGTCCGGGGTCAGTTGATTCTGCAGTCCCCATCGTCCTCGCAGTCCTCGACGATCCAGCAGCAGTCGAAACAGCATGTCTTGTCCACGCAGCAGTCCTTCAGCCCCGCAAACGGCAGCACCTGCGCCACCGCCGGGCCGGCCATCAGCGCGGCCGCCAGCAGCAGGTTGAGGGCGACGAGTACGAGCACTGCGCGGTTCCTCTTCTGCACCTTCATGATGGGCTCCTCGATTGGGTTGGAGCGTTCACGAGATTCGGCCGGTGCGCCACCTCCACGTTGCCAGATGGTCGCCGGCCCGGGTTCGCTCGACCCCGGTCACCCCGTTCTCGTCGAACGTGAGCGGCCGGAAGTCGCTTGGGAAGCGAACCCGTTCCTGAGGGTGGCCTTGCGCCAGGCGCACCCAGGTCGAGCCGAGGCCCAGGGGGTGATCCCCCAGGTCGAACGTCTGTAGCCAGACCTCCGTGCCGGCGCCGCAGCGGAGGTCGACGAACGCCGGGCCCGTGGCGCCGAAGGCGTCGCGCACCTGGCGGGCCTGGGCCCGGAAATCGATGCCCGCCCTCTCGAAGCCGGGGCCGAGCTCGAGGCGCGCCTGGTAGCGCAGGAAGGCCTCGACGCCCTCCTGCGTGATCTCGGGGGCGTCGGCGGGTACCGTCGTCTCGGCCAGGGGCGTCCCGGAGAGGTCGGTGCGGAGGATCGCCTGGCGCGCGGGGTTCCAGAGCACCACCGACTCACCGCACACGTCCCAGAGCGGGACCGGTGCGAAGACGGTCGGGGGCCGCTCGCGCGGCGGGGCCAGGTCGTCGAGCTCGAGTCGGAACATCGCCTCGCGCTCCGGCGTGGTGCCGACGAGCGCGCCGGTCCAGACGTCCGGCGCGCTGGTGACTCGGCCGGCGAAGGCGAGGGAGACCTCGACGTCGCCCGCCACGCGGACCCGCCACGGGTCGACGTGGGTCACCTCGGCCAGGTCCGGTCGGATCCACGCCTCGGACTCCCGAGCGGCGGTCGGCACCGCGAGCACGCCACCGGAGTCGGTGAAGCCGACGAGCCGTCGGAGCGTGGCGTCGAAGACGACGACCCCACCGTCGACGGCGCGCAGGCCGCGCGGGGCGCGGAGCTCCCCGGGACCCGAGCCTTCCCGCCCGAAGCGTCGGAACGCCCCCGGATCATCGGCTGGAACGTACGTGAGATAAGGCGATTCGCTGTCGAGAATCCAGATTCCATTTCGACCTCGCACCACCTCGCGCACGTCGACGAAGTCCGGGAGCCCGGCCAGACGGACGATCTCGTCGGCCGGGACCGTCCGTACCTCCGGCGGCTCGGCCCGCGGCCCGGCGCACGCGGCCAGGGCGGCGAGCGCTGCGAGCGTGCCTCCGGAGGCCGTCCTCACGGGGTTCCCTCCTCAGCCCGCCGTGAGCGCGGCGGCCACGCGGTCGAAGGCCGCACCCTTGCCCGTCGCCTGGATCCGGCCCGAGGCGTCCAGACCGAAGATCCAGGGGGTCCGTTTGGTCATCTCGAAGGCAGGCGACCCGAATGCAGGCTCGGGGTCGGCCAGGGTGAGCACGTCGACCTGCCAGCCGTGCGTGCGGGCGTAGTCGGCCGCGACCGGGTACGGCTCCCGGGACACGGCCACGACGCGCAGCTCCGGCGGCGCCGAGGCGAGGCGTCGGGCCCACTCCGGCGCGATCGTGGCGCAGTGCACGCACTCGGAGTGGAAGACGAGCACGAGCGTCGGCTCGCCGGCGACGAGCGAGCGGGCCTCGCCGGCGGCGTCGATCACCCGGACGTCGCCGAGCAGATAGCCTTCGGGCAGCTCCGCCGCCGTCTCCGGCGCGAGCACCGTCGCCAGCGCCACCACCTGGATCACCGCCAGCGTGCCCAGCAGCGCGAGCCATCTGCCGCGTCTCGAATCCGATTCCACCACGATGCCGACCTCCAGGCCGCGAGAAGCCCGGACACGTGTCCGGATTCTGGAGACGCACGCCGGAGCAAAACCGTGCAAACCGACGGGCAGGCGGACGGCCCGTACCCGGCCACCGTTTGCACGGACCGGCTCCGTCGATCGTCGTGAAGGGTGAAGCTGCAGCTTCGGGTGCGCGGGCGGCGCCCGTGTCGGGCTTCGATTGGGGGAGCCCTCCGACATGAACCCGGCTTCGGCCGGGACAGCCCGACCGCCCCCCGGACGGAGGGGGCGGCGACGGCCGCACGCCGACGGATGCCCGGGCGCGCGTTGCACGGTTTTTCGGCGTCTTGCGTCCTAAGGGGTGTAGCCGGTGAGTCACCCGAGCGGCCGAGGGACCATGGGCACGACGCGACGATTCGCTGCAGAGGGAGCTTCACGGAGGCTCGGGTGAAGCGCGTCGTGGCGATCGACGAGGATGCCGCGGCGCTGCGCCACCTCACCGAGCTCCTGGAGGCGGAGGGCTACGCCGTGTCGGGCGCGCCGGGCGCCGTCGACGGCATGCGCGCCATGGAGCCGCCCGCTCCTGATCTGGTCTTCGTCGAGCTGTACATGCAGGACGTCGACGGCCTGGAGTTCCTCGACCGGGTCCGGGAGAGCCATCCCGGCGTCCCGGTCGTCGTGCTGTCGTCGCCGAGTCGGCCCGCGTTCAACGAGATGGCCGCCGTGGCGGTGCACCTCGGCGCCCGCGCCGTCCTCTCCAAGCCGGTGACGTCGGACCAGCTCCGC
>CALJLC010000298.1 GCA_937982605.1 uncultured Gemmatimonadales bacterium
TGCGGGCGCGGGTCCGGTCGGCGGGGAGCGCGGAAGGCGGGTAGGGCGCGCGGGACGCCACCCCGCGCGACGACCGCCGCGAGCCGGCGCGAGCTACTTCCGATGGACGAGCGGCATGACGATCGTGCATCCACCCCGAGGGGAGCGTACGCGAACGCGCTCAAGAAAGGTCAGGACAGGCGCTCGGAGGGGAGTCAGCGAACGCTCTCGGGAGTCGGTCAGAAGCCACCGAGGCGCTGCCTCGCGGCGATATCGGGGCGCTCTCCAAGCGGAAGGGGCGTCGCGTAGAACGGGGGTCTGTAGCCCATGTCCCGAAGGTAGCTCCAGACCTGCCCGCGATGATGAAGCTCATGCTCGAGGACGAACCACAAGGCCGAGCGCAGAGTCGAGTTTGGGGCGTCAGGGATCAGGATCACCTTTCCGAGGTCGCCCGGATCGAGCGTCCGAAGCCGGCCGAGCGTGTAGGCGCGGACGTTCGTGAAGAACGCCCTCAGCGCCTCGGCGCCGGGGAGCGCTTCCGGAAACCGGACCCGCTCGTACGACCAGTCGCCCTCGAAGAGCCCGTGTGCGAACCGGTCCTCGGCCTGAGCGATATGGAGGAGTTGCTGCCCGAGGCTGAAGCGATCAGGGCCTGGACGCCAGTACAGGTCGGTGTCCGCCACCAAGTCGAACACCTGCATCGTCGTGGCGCGATAGCGCTGCAGGTGGTCGACAAGATCCTCGAGCTCGTCGGTCGCCGGCCTCACCGGCCCGAAACGACCCGCGGGTGCATCCATGTCCATCAGATTATCACGCCTCGGTCATGCATCATGACCCGATCCACCGAGAACCGTCCTCCGCCTCCGATGATCAGGCCGAGAGCCAGCGCCATCGCGAGCAGGAAGAACTCCATGCCCTCCCCCCCCTGGTTCCCGAACCAGTTCATGAAGAACCCGTGCTCAGCGTGGACGGTGACCATGGCCACGAACATCGTGATCCCGATCGCGGCCGCCGCCAGCCGGGTACCCGCACCAGCCAGCAAGAGCACGGCACCAGCCGACTCCGCGAGGATCGCAGCGAAGCCCAGTACCCAGGGAAAACCCATCGTGTCCGTAAAGAAGCCCATTGTACCTTCGAACCCGAAGCCTCCGAACCATCCGACAGTCTTCTGCAATCCGTGAGGTAGGATCACCAGGGCGAGACCGATCCGCAGGATGAGGAGGACCGAGGAGTCCTCTGTCCTCAAGAGGCGCTTGATCGACTGGAGCGGCATGACTTGATCCCTTCATTGGATGGCCAGTATTGTTGACCACTCAACATACTTTGTTGCACGATCAACAACAAGGGGGCGGCATCGTTTCCGATACGCACGTTGAAGCGTGGCGTAGCTTGCTGAACGCCCACGCTGCAGCGGTACGCGGCATCAACCGGTGGCTCGACGAGAACGGGGGCTTGCCCCTGGAGTCGTACGACGTGCTCCTGGAGCTCTTTTATGCCCCGCAGCGATCCATGCGGCTCCGGGATCTCGGTGAACGGGTGGTGCTGACCCGGAGTGGAATCTCCAGGCTCGTAAGCCGACTTGAGAAGGAAGGCCTCCTCGAGCGGGCCTCCGTCTCCGGGGACGCGCGGGGCGTCTCCGCACGGCTGACGGATCAGGGCGAGGCTGCGTTCCGAGGTACGTGGCCGTTGTACGCAGCCGGAATCCAGAGGCACTTCGCGTCATTCATTTCGGAGGAAGAGGCAGCCCTTCTAGCGAAAATCCTGAATCGCGTGCGGCGGCAAGAGGCTCCCTGAGCCCCTCGGACCACCGCCGAGTCGTCTTCGGTGCGGGCCGGTCATCGCTACGATCGACCGCAGGCTCGAAGCCACACGTCCGCTCAAGTCGATCGAGGCCGCAAGCACTTCTCCATCGAGACAAGTGGAGTGCCCGCGAGGTCCGTCGACCCCGCCTCGGTCTCCACGAATCCGAGGCGGTGATAGAGCCGTACGGCCGGAACGAGAAACGGCGCCGTACTGAGGAGCAGCCGGTCGTGATCTCTCGCGATCGCGTATGCCTCTGCTCTCTCGATCAGACCCCTCCCCACCCCACGGCCCTGGTGCCGCGGCGCCACCGCCAGTGACCGAAGGTAGAGCCCATTCGCCTCCTCGACCGCCCCCAGAGTGCCGACCAGTTCCGCCCGCGCGGTGTACAGCCCCGCACCGGCTACGGCAACCCAGACCGGACCTTCCGAGAGTCGACCCAGGAGAACGGCCGTACCGGGCACTGTCCCTGCGAACGCGCGTGCGGAGTAGTGGGACGCCCACGGCGAGAAGGCCGCAGCCAGCAGCCCTCGTATCGCCTCCACGTCGGAAGGCCCCGCTCGACGAACCCGAGCCCCACCGTTCTGTCCGTTCATTTTGTTTCGGTTGCGCCCACCGCCGAACCTCCTCACCCTTCGGCCTCAGACGGCCGACCCCGTTCGCCCACTGCAGGAGCAGCAATGGCCCGCCCCGCAGGCGCAAAAAGCGAAGATACCCGCGATGCGATTCTCGACGGTGCGCTTGCCGTGTTCGCACGTGACGGGTTCGCCTCCGCCCCCCTCGGCGAAGTCGCGGCGCGAGCCGGGATCACAAAGGGGGCGATCTACTGGCACTTCCCGAGCAAGGCCGAGCTCTTCACCGGTGTCATCGAACGAATCGGACGCCTGTTCCGCCAGCGTGTCCTTTCGCCGGCACTCGCGGAGACGGACCCGTCGAAGCGACTGGTGACGATGGTGCACGCCTACGTTTCCTTCGTCCGGGAGAACCCTTCGGTCTGCAAGTTCCTTGTCCAGGCGCTGCTGGATGCCGAGGCGGAGAGACGCACGGCGGCCGAGCGCGTCTTCGCCCAATCCGGGGGGGTCGTCGCCGTGATGCTTCAGGACGCCGGAGTCGACTACGTCTCTTCCCCCGAGGCCGTCGCCGACGCGTTTCTCGCAGGTCTTCTTGGTGCTCGTGTCATCGGTGGAACCAACGGGACCGGACGCGCCGACAACATCTTCGAGGAGCTGCAGGCCCAGATGCTTCGCCGCATCGCTCACGACGAACCGACCGCTCCATGAGTCCCTCCCATGTCACGCATCGAGCTCGTCGAGCAGCTCAGCGGCGAGCGCGTCGGCGCTCCCGACGAAGTCATCGATATCCGCCACTGTCGAGCGGTGGTTGCAGAAACAGACGCGCAGCGTGAACCGCCCGTCCACCAACGTCGATGACGGAATCGCGATCCCTCGTTCCTGCAGTCGCATGAGCAACTCACGATTGAGTTCGTCCTCCGCCTCCAGCGATCCGCCCGTGACACACCTGAATGCCACGACGTTGAGAGCAACGGGAGCGACGCAGTGCAGGTGGGTCGATGCATCAATCCGCTCAGCAGCGTGAAGAGCCTGCCGCACACCCTGTTCGACGATCCTGCCGAACTTGTCGAGGCCGTGCTCCAGGATCATCAACCACGGCTTCAGAGCCTTGAATCCCCGGCTGAGCTGGAGCCCGCGGGCCCCCGCCATATCAGGCCACGACCCGGTTCCCCGCTCCAGGGGCCGCAGGTAGTCCCCGCCCCCGGAGAAGGAGGCGGCATGTGCGTCCGCATCCCGAATCAGGACGCCCCCGGCCTCGTAGTTCACGTTCATCCACTTATGGAAGTCGAAAGCGAGCGAGTCGGCCCGTTCCAGACCCCGAACGATCGGCTTGAGCGCAGGGCTGAGCGCCGCCATGGCTCCGAAGGCCCCGTCGACGTGGAACCACAACCCCTCCTCGACGGCAATGTCGGCGATCGCGTCCAGGTCGTCCGAGGATCCGGTGTTGATCGTGCCCGCGGTGCCCACGACGGCGAAGGGTTGCCGGCCTTGGCGCCGATCCGCCACGATGGCGTCCACCAGTTCGGGCAGGCGCATTCGGAACTGATCGTCGACCGACACCACCCGGACCGCCTCGCGGCCGATACCCATGACCTGAGCGGCCTTGAAGATCGATGAGTGCACCTCCGCGGACACGTACAGCGACAACGGTGACTCGAGAGCATGGACACCGTTTCGGGACGCGGAATGACCCGTCTGACTGTCTCTGGCCACGATCAGTGCGACCAGATTCGAGATCGACGCACCACCGGTGACGATCCCGCTACTCGCCTGGGGGAAACCGAAGGCTTCCTTCATCCACGCCATGACCTGTGCCTCGACCCGCGTCGCACTGTCGTTGAAGTTGCCCGGCAGGGCGTTCAGGGCGGCCCCGATCATTGCGGCGAGCATTCCGGTCGGCGTGCCGTTCCCACCGGCCCAACCCCACCACCTGGGATGGTGCAGACCGGTCGGCCACGGGAGGACGCTACGCCGATAGGCGGACAAGGCTCCGGCCACACCGACGCCCTCGGTGGGCGCCGTGGTCTCGAACGCCGACTCTTCCTTCGCCGGGAACGGCCGCCACGCAGGACCGCTCGACGCATCGCGCTGGAAGTCGATCAGCTCGTCGAGGAGCGCATGCGCGTGGTCGCGAAAGTCGTCCCAGCTCTCCGGATCGAGCGTCTCGCGCGGCCGCGCGTGAACGAGACCCGGATGAGCGGAATGCGGCGCCGTCTTCACCCGACCTCCGTGGCGACGCGAGGCGACGCCAGCGGGCGTAGCTGGGTGCCGTCCTCAGCGAAGTTGCTCGGATCAAGCCAACGTACGAAGCGGTCGCGCACCGCTGGCCATTCGGTGTCGATGACCGAGTACCACGCAGTGTCGCGGTTCCGCGCCTTGTATACGGTGGCCTGCCGGAAGACGCCTTCGAACGTGAACCCCAGGCGCAGAGCCGCGGAGCGGGACCGCTGGTTCAGCGCGTCGCATTTCCACTCGTATCGGCGGTACCCGAGCTCGAAGGCCTCGCGCATCATCAGGTACATCGACTCCGTGGCCGCGCGGGTGCGCTGGAGCGGGCGCGTGAAATGGATGTGCCCCACCTCGATGGAGCCGGATTGGGGAGCGATCCGCAGATAGCTCGCGACCCCTGCTACGGCTCCGTCTTCGTCGCGAATCGCGTAGAAGAGGGGATCCGTGGAGGCGGCGGCCCAGCTGAGCCACGCGTCCAGCTCGCGGGGGTCGTGGAACGGTCCATACGGCAGGTACGTCCAGTCCGAGTCCGACTCCTCCACAAGGAAGGCCTTCCGGAGCGGGTCGCCATGCACCGCGAGGTCGAGCCGTTCGAGGCGGGCGTAGCGCCCACCCAGGACCTCCGGCAGATCCGGTGGTGGTGGCGTCCAATCGGGGAGCGGCGCTCCGACAGGCTGGGTCACGAGTCTCCTCACATCGCTGGGTTGCGTCGTTCAAGGCTGGCAGATAATTATCTAGTCAGTTAATTTATACTCCTCGAACTCCCTGCCAACCCCCTCGGCCCGGAGGGACGCCCATGTGGACTCCAGCACCGTTCCGCCTCGAGGACACGGCCGCGCTCCACGACCTGATACGAGCGCATCCGTTCGGGATCGTGGTCAGCGCGGACGATCACGCCCCCTTGGCGACGCACCTCCCGTTGATGGTCGACCCGGCACGCGGCCCGAACGGGGCCCTGCTCGGCCATATGGCTCGAGCGAATCCGCACTGGTCGGCGTGGACGGCGGACAAGGAGGTCCTCGTGATCTTCCGTGGAGGGGGCGCCTATGTCTCGCCGAATTGGTACGAGGACCGAGTCACGGTTCCGACGTGGAACTACGTCGCGGTCCACGTCTACGGAACGCCGATCCTGATCCACGACGTCGAAATCCTGCGGGACCTGACGACGGCGTTGACGCACCGGCACGAGCGATCCGTCCGCGGGGACTGGGAGTTGGCCGAGGCCGAACCCATCATGGACGCGGAGCTGCGCGGAATCGTCGGCTTCGAGATCCCGATCGCGAGAATCGTCGGAAAGGCGAAGCTCAACCAGAATCGATCCCGCGCCGATCAGGCGGGGGTCGCTCGGGCTCTCTTTGCGTCGGACTCCGCGTCCGACCGTTCCCTGGGCAGGCACATGCGCCGTGCGCTGGGGGAGGACGAGTCGTCGGCGGACCTCGATCCGGGCCGCTGACTCCGTGGAGACCTGGCTGTGAACGAGCGTCCGAGCGGCGACCGGCCCCTGGCCGGTCGTACCGCCTTCGTCAGCGGAAGCACGCGCGGGATCGGAAAGGCCATCGCCCTTCGGTTGGCCCGCGCCGGCGCGAACATCGGCATCACCGGAAAGACCGGACATCCGCACACTCGTCTGGACGGGACTATCTTCAGCGCAGCGGAGGAGGTCGTCGCCGCCGGGGCACAGGCGCTGCCCCTGCGCTTGGACGTTCGGCACGAGTCCGAGATCGAAGCTTCCGTTCGAGAGGCCGTGCGAGTGTTCGGCGGGATCGACCTCCTGATCCACAACGCAGGCGCCATCGACCTGAGAGGGATCGACGAGCTGCCGGCGAAGAAGCTGGATCTGCTCCATGGCGTGAACGTACGCGGCACCTATCTCCTCACCCGCGCCGCCCTGCCCTTCCTTCGCCGATCCGAGTGGGCACACGTGGTGGCGCTGGCACCGCCGCTTCACCTTGGACCCGAATGGTTCGCGCATCATCTCGGGTACACGCTGTCCAAGTACGGCATGTCCCTCGTCGTCTACGGCCTGGCTGAGCGTCTGAGGGGGCATCCCATCGCCGTGAACGCGTTGTGGCCTCGCACGCTGATCGCGACTGCAGCGATCGAGTACGAGCTGGGCGGCCCCGAGCAGCTTCGAAGGACCCGCCACCCCCGGATCGTATCCGACGCGGTCTACCACATCGTGACCGCACACCCGGGGGCGCGGACGGGGTGCTTTCTCTCGGACGAGGAGGTCCTGCTCGAAGCCGGGGTGACGGACCTGGACCGGTACGCGGTCGATCCTTCCTCTCCGCTCGAGAAAGACATCTTCATCGACTGAGTCGAAGACCCGATGAGATTCGAATCCAAGATCGCGATCGTCCTGTCCGACAGCCTGCAGACGTGGCAGAAGCTCAACGCCACCGCGTTCCTCACCAGCGGTCTCACGGCCTCTGAGCCCCTGGTGGGAGATGCGTACATCGACGCCGACGGAGTCGAGTACCTGCCGATGATCGGGCAGCCCATCCTCGTCTTCGAGTCCGACGACGCCGGCGTGAGGTCGGTCTTCGACAAGGCCCGGTCGCGCGGACTCCTGCTTGCCATCTTCACGCGAGACCTCTTCTCGACGGGGCACGATGCTGCGAATCGCTCCGCCGTCGCGGCGGTCTCTACCCAGAACCTGGACGTCGTGGGCATCGGGATCTTCGGACCACGCTCACGCGTCGACAGATGCCTGAAGGGAGTGCAACTCCATGCATAGACTACTCCGCGTCGTCTTCCTTGCCGCTCTGATGATGGGAGGGCCGGGGGACCGAGCACGCGCCCAGGACGCCTGGTGGCATTCACTCCTGGATTCGAGCGCGCGGGTGTACAGCATCGAGGGTTTGGACGGCCCGGAGGCCGTCCGCTTCGATCCCGATCAGGATGTCTGGTTCGTCGCGAACTTCTCTGGCGACCCCGGCATTCGGGACGGCAACGGCTTCGTCAGTCGGGTAGATGCCCGCACGGGAGCCGTGGAGGACCTCCGATTCGCGACTGGAACGGCGCTGGAGCCCCTCCACGCGGCCCGGGGGATGTTCATCACGGGTGACACGCTCTGGGTGAACGACATCGACGGCGTCCACGCCTTCGACCGGCTGTCCGGTGCCCACCTCGGCTTCGTCGACCTGTCGCCGTTCGATCCCGGATTCCTCAACGACATCACGCTGGGGCCGGACGCGGCGCTCTACGTAACGGACACGGACCGCTCGGCGATGTACCGCATCGCCGGCCGCAACGTGTCGATCGCGGCCCGCGGCGAACAGCTCCACGGTCCAAACGGAGTCACGTGGGTACCCGAGCTCGGCGGCCTCGTGCTCGTACCCTGGCGTCCCGGCGGGTCCGTGACCATCTGGAGCCCTGAACGGGGTCCGCGCGCGCTTGGCGATTTCGGGGGAGCCGGACGCATGGACGGGGTCGAGTGGCTGGAGGGCCGACTGCTTGTCGCTTCACAGACGGACTCGACCCTCTACGCCGTGAGCCCGACTTCTTCCCTGCCCGTCGTACGCGTCGGCGCGGCGCCGGCCGATATCGGCGTCGATCCCCGTCGGAGGCTGGTTGCCGTCCCCTTCGTCGGGGAAGACCGCGTCGATGTCTGGCGCTTGAGCGGCGGTCGATGACCCCTTCGGCGGGCTGGCGATGAGCGGTTCGCCGCTGGGCGACACCGCTCCGACAGCCGTCGAGCTGCTGCTCTCGGGCCCGCCCGACCTGGCGCACTACGCGGAGGCCGCAGAGAAAGGGCCGATCGAACACCTCTTGCGTCTCGTCGAGAGCGCCCGGTGGCAGGACGAGCGGGTCGAGCCCGGGGTCCTGCAGATGCTCGGCGGAGGGAGTGCGGGTCATTCCCTGCAGGAATACCTCGATGAGGTGGACCGCGAGATGACACGGAATCGCCCGGCCCTCCAGGCAGCCGCGCGGCTCCTCGAACCATGGTTCGAAGTCGTGGAGCGGGCCCTCGGAGCGAGGCCGAGGCCGGCGACTCATGACAGTGGAGACGCGGCACGGTGCCGAATCCAGCGCTGGCGCGATGAGTTTTCCGTCCCCCCGCACGAAGATGTATCGCAGCTCTCAGCCCCCGATCTGAAGGGGTTCAAAGCGCGGCTGGTGGACCGGGTGTTCGCGGTCCACTTCTTTGCGTCCGCTGCGTCGACGACGACGTTTCGGCACTTCCGCTCGCCGGACGATCCGGCTTCCGCCGAGGACCGGCACGTGCGCTCGGGTGACCTCGTGGTGCTCGACGGGAGCCTGCCGCACGCGATCTTCGCCGTGGGACAGGGGCACACGGTCATGGTGAACACCTTCTTCGGAACCACGCCGGCGGGCGAGATCATCTGCTGGACATGAGCCTCCCCCCCGAGGCCGAAAACCACTGCCGCGACCTGTTACGGCCGCCGGTTCCCGACTAGCCGAGGCTGGCTCCCAGGGCAGCGAAGCACAGCGCGGCCCCGACTCCCCCTACGAGAGCGTAGGGGAGTTGGGTGCGCACATGCTCGAGGTGGTCGCTTCCGGCCGCCATCGAGGCGACGACCGTGGTGTCGCTGATCGGCGAGCAATGGTCGCCGAAGATCCCTCCCGAGAGGACCGCGGCTACGAGTGGTGCCGGCTCCAGGCCGAGCGACGCCGCACCCGTCACGGCAATCGGAAGCATGATCGCAAAGGTGCCCCAGCTGGTTCCGGTCGAGAACGCGGCCGCACCCGCGGCTACGAAGATCGTCGGGAGCAGCGCCCATGGTGGAAGTGCGTCGCCGACTCGTTCGGCCAGGAAGACACCGGTACCGAGCTGTTCGGTGGCGTCGCCGAGCGCGATCGCCAGCATGAGGATCACCGCGAGCGGAAGGAAGCGGCCCGAGCCGTCCATCCCCGAGCGGATCAGCGTGTCGATCGTGGCTCTGCCTCGAGCCCACGAGAGACCCCACGACATCGTGAGACCGGACAGGACCCCCCACATCACGCTCTTCGAGCCCGATCCGGCCAGGGGGTCGCCGTCACCTGTGACCAGGAGTCCGATGGGCACCGCGGTGACCATCACGACGAGGGGCAGAATCGCTTCCAGGGCCGAGGGTGGAGTGTGCCCCCTGGATGCGCGGTCGGTACCGTCTCGGCGGGACTCGACCCATTCGCGGCCCCCCGCCGCCTCGGCCGCCTTCCTTTCAGCCGCTGCCATCGGTCCCAAGTCCATCCGCCAGATGATCGTCACGAGCACGAGCAGCACGGCGAGAATCGCGTAAAAATTGAGAACGGTCGCCCTCAGAAGGACCGTGAGCGCATCGTTGACACCGAGCCCCTGAAGCATCGCCACGTTGTAGGCGCCCCATGCATTGAGCGGCAAGAGGACGCAGATCGGCGCGGCCGTGGAGTCGATGATGTACGCTAGCTTCTCCGGCGCGTACCGGTATCGCTCGCTGAGGGGCTTTCCGACGGCCCCCGCCACCAGAATCGTGATATTCGACTCGATGAAGATCACCACGCCCATCGCGAACGCCACGAACTGGGCCCGCCGGCTCGAGTCGACCCACCTGCGTCGTTCGAGCTCCGACACCAGCGCAGGCACGGCCCCGGCAAGGTCGATGCTCGCGATCAGGGCACCGATGCCGAGCGTGAAGACGATCGTGTAGGCGTCGCCGGGCGCGCCCAGGACCGAGATCGAAGCGTCCACCGCGGATCCCAGCCCGACAAGCGGGTCCCCGCCTCCGAGCAGGGTCCACGCGAGCCACAGACCACCGCCCAGGGAGACGAACACCTGTTTGGTCCAGACGGCCAGCCCGATCGCCAGCGCCGGCGGGAGCAAGGAGAGCCATGAAGGATCTGTCGTCATTCCCAAATTAATTATGTGTATGGTATTTTCTCAAGGGTTGTTGACCGAGCAACAACACGCCGCCATCTTCCCCACGAGGACACCAACCGACAACCAAGGAGCGAATCCAGTGAACAACGCCAGGACTACACAGGCCCGGGACGCAGCCCTCAACGACATGCTGGTGCGGGGACGCTTCCTCGAGGCGTTTGATCGGTTCTACCATGACGAGGTCGTCATGCAGGAGAACTCCAACGAGCCCACGAGAGGCAAGAAGGAGAATCTCGAACGGGAGAAGGGCTTCTTCGGCAACGTCGAAGAGGTCGAGGAGTCGACCCTCGTGTCGAGTGCGGTGAGCGGCGACGTGTCGCTCAGCGAGTGGGTCGTGAGGCTTCGATTCAAGGACGGATCGACCCACCAGGTGCAACAGGCCGCGTCGCGCCGCTGGCGGGACGGCCTGGTTGCATGCGAGCGGTTCTACTACGACGCGCCGGCGCAGCCGGAGGAGCGGGTCGACAGTGACTGAGGCACGGATCCATACCACGCGGATCGGAGCCATCGAAGCCACGATCCTGGACGACGGCCCGCTCACGGTCCCAGCGACCTTCATGTTCGCCGACGCTGATGGATGCCGGCGCAGCGCGGTGCTCGCGGAGGAGGGGCTCGACCCGGAGGCATTGCTCGCCGGGCTGTCCGGGATGGTGGTCGAAACCGAGGCGCATGAGCGCGTCCTCCTCGACGGAGGGTCCGGCGGCCGATGGCATCCGGGCCTCGGGCAGCTGCCCGAGGCTCTCGCCCGGATCGACTGTCCCGCACACGCGATCGACGTGGTCGTCGTCAGCCACGCGCATCCCGATCACCTCGGAGGCCTTCTCGATGAGCGGGGTCGCGTCCGGTATCCGAACGCTCGCCACGTCGTCGGAACGGACGAGTGGGCGCACTGGACATCAGACGAGTTCCTGGACGCCATCGAACCGGCGTGGGCGGAGCTGGCGAGGGATGTGCTGCCGAAGATCGAGTCGCGGCTGCACCTGACGAGCGGCGTGTGCGAAATCGCACTCGGTGTAACGACGTGGCCGTGTCCGGGACACACACCCGGCCACATCGGGGCGCGAATCAGTTCAGGGGCTGAGACGTTACTCTGGGTCGGTGACGCCTTTGGGCATCCACTGGGCGTCAGATACCCGGAATGGTCGGTCGCTACCGACATGGATCCGGCGCGCGCGGAGCGCTCTCGACACCAGCTGATCGGTGCAGCGGTTGCGCTCGATGCCCTCGTGTTCGGAAACCACTTCCCGTTCCCCGCCGTGGGCCGGATCTCGGCCGGACCCGCCGGTTGGGATTGGATCGAGGCGTCATAGAATCGGCCGAGCCCCCTCGGACGCCGCAGCCCAAGGGCTCGTGTGAGCCCCGCTGGAGGACGGGTCGCCCGAGGGGGTGGTGGGGGTTGCCGAAGACGCTTGACGACGGCAATATCAACCAGATAGTTAATTCCGTCAGGCTGCACTGCCTTCTCCGCTCACACGTGGTTCACAACTCGCGGCTCCTTCAATGCGACTCATCATCATGGCCCTCCGACGGCTGGTTCGCACACCGGCCTTCTCCGCAGCATCGATCCTGCTCATCGGGGGGCTATGCTCGATCCCCATCGCAGTGGGAACCGCCGCGCACGCGGTACTCTGGCGGTCCAATCCCTACGATCCCGACGGCAGGCTGGCCTTCCTCTACTGGTCCAACGACGAACTGGCGATCCCCGACATGGCAGTCTCGCTGGTCATCGTCGACGAACTCCGCAACCGGTCGGACGCCCTGGGACAGATCTCGGTGACGAGCGCTCCCTGGAACGCCGTGCTTTCCGCCCCGGCGGGCCCCGTTCACCTGACGTCGGGCATCGCCTCACCTGAGACCTTCGAAGTCCTCGGCATCCACCCCCAGCTGGGACGGGCCTTCTCTGCGGATGAAGGCGTTCGTGGCGGTGGCGAGGAAGCCGTGATTCTCAGTCACGAAGCCTGGCAAGAGCACTTCGGTCAGGCGCCGTCGGTCATCGGTACCGCGGCGACGATCAACGGTTTGACACGCACGATCGTGGGGATCCTTCCACCCAGGCGCTCGCTCGCCCCGGAGACGACCCAGCAGGTCGACGTCTGGTTCCCGATCGGGGCCGCCGAGTCGGTCCTTGGGCAACCGGCCTTTTCTTCCGCGGCGTACCGCGTATTCCGGGCCACAGCCACACTCCGTGAGGACGTCCATCTGAACACGCTCGAGGCAGAGCTCGACCGTCTGACGACGTCTCTGGCCGCCGACTATCCGGAAACCCTACGTGGATGGCGGCTCAACGCCGACCCGATGAGGGATCGAGTCATCGGCCGCGTGGGGCAGCCACTGGCCGCCCTCCTCTTTGGTAGCCTTCTGCTGTTCGCCGTCTCGACGGTGAACCTCTCCGGTCTGTTCTTGCAACGTGCGTTCACGAGACAGGGTGAGGTCATCACCCGCGTCGCACTGGGCGCCGAGTCCGGTCAGATCGCGCAGCTCCGACTGGCTGACGGAGTCGTAATCGGGCTCGCCGCCGGACTCCTTGCGGTCGCGCTGACCGCCATCGGAGTACGGGTCTTCGACCAGGGTGCTCTCTTGACGCTCCCCAACCATGTGTCCTTGAGCTTCGGGGTCGCCCACGTCGTCGCCGCGGTACTCGCTTCGGTGCTCACCGGGGTCACCGCGTCGGTCCTGGCTGGGCTCGTCGCCGACCGAACGATCGCCGGGCGCCCGGCCTCGTCGCGGACCTTCGTCATCGGAGGATCGACTGGGCGCCTTCGCCTGGGGCTGGCCCTTCAGATCCTCATGACGACCGTCCTCGCCGTGGGCGCGGTCTCGTTGATCCGCAGTCACCAGGCGCTTCGGGGTACCGACACCGGGATGGCGACGAGATCTCTGCTGACGGCCCGGCTGGACATTCCATCCAACTCGCTCGATCCAGCCGAGATCGCGAGCCGCGCCGGGCGCCTCGTGGACGAGCTCGCGGGTCTTCCGGAAGCGCACGATGCGTGGATCTGGTCACCCCACGTGCCCTCCGATGCCCGAATGTTCACACGGCTCGTCCTCCAGGAGCCGCCCGCGGGGGCAGGGGAAAGCCTGCCAGTGGCGCGACTTCAAAGTCCATCCGCCGGCACAATCACTCAACTGTGCATCCCGGTCATCCATGCGCGAGACTTCCAGACGGCCGACCGGAGCACCGGACGGCGGGTGGCGCTCGTGAGCCGATCCGCCGCTCGAACATGGTGGGGCTCCGAGGAGCGAGCCTTGGGTCGGCAGATTCGGCGGACCGCTCACGATGCCTGGTCCGAAGTGATCGGAGTCACGGCTGACGCCCGATTCTCCGGTCGGTACGGACCGGGAAGCACCAACTTCATGGACGTGTTCTTCCTATTCGACCAGGAGCCCCGCAGTACGCCGGTCATCTTCGTTTCCACCGACGCTGGTGGAGTCGACGCGACCGAGCTGACGCGCACGGCGAGGCTCGAGTTCCCCGATGTGCCGCTGCACGATCTCAGACGCCTCGAGGATCGACTTCGGGAGCAGGAGCAGGTCCACCGAGCGGCGGCCACGCTCACGGGGTTCTACGCGCTCGCCGCGCTGGTACTCGCCATCATCGGACTCGTAGGCACCACCCTGCTCCACGTAGCGCGTGGCCGGATCGAGGCTGCGATCCGCCAAGCTCTCGGCGCCTCCCCCCTCAGGGTGGCTGTGGGAGTGATGCGGCCATCGATCGTGGCGATCGCTGCAGGCGTGGGGTTGGGCCTGTTTGTGGCAACCGAGGTGATGACGCTCGTCGATCCGGAGGTGCTGACCGTTGGCGCCCGCGACGCGGCCAGCTACTTGATCGCCGGCCTTGTGCTCGTCGTCGTGGGTTTGGTCGGCGTCTGTGTTCCGGGGTTGATGAGCGTCCGGGCGCCACTTGCGGATGTGCTTCGTGAGAACTAGCAGCTCGAGACACGGCGTGACACGACCGGCGCTGGGCGTCGAGCTCTGGGATTCTTTCTCCGCACATGCCTTCGGTGGCAACGTCGCGGGAGTCGTCCTCGACGCCGCAGGGCTGAGTGCCGAACACATGCAGCTCGTCGCAGCAGAGTTGGGGGCACCCACGACCGGATTCCTCACGGGTCCGGGCATCGGTAGCCGTCTGAAGGCTCGCTTCTTCACCCCGACCGAAGAGATCGCGATGTGTGGGCACGTGGTAGTGGCGCTAGCCTCGGCCCTGCGAGGCTCCTGCTCGGCGCGACGCGTGGAACTCGGCACGGCCGCAGGTCCGGTGGTCGTCCGAATGCTCGATGATGGCAGTGTCGCCATCGAGTTACCTTCGTGGAACCGCCTCCCAGCCTCGGTCTCACCGTCCGCGGCGTGCGAGGTCCTCGGGATGGGCGCCGAGGTGTTGGACGGACGACAACCGCTGGGGCTGGCTTCGGCCGGCCTTCGACACCTGTTCGTTCCGCTTCGGACGGTGGACGATCTGTCGAGTCTCCAACCCGATCCGTCAGCCGTTCGCTCACTTGGCTCCGAGATCGGCTTCGATACTCTCGGGGCCTACACCGTGATCACCGAGTCAGACAGCGGCGCAACGGTCCGGCTACGTGACTTCACAGCTCCTATCGGCGTCGACGAGGAGCCCGCTTCGGGCACTACGACCGGAGCCCTGGCCGGCCTGTTGGCCAGCTCGGCAGCAGGCCGGCGACACAAAGGCCGATATGTCACGATGGCTCAGCAGGGTGTGGAGCTGGGCCGCCCAAGCAACATCCAGGGGGTCGTCTCGTACTCCCCACGGGGCCCTACCCTGGAGGTTCACGGTCGAGCGCACCGTACTCTCACCGGGACGATGACCAGACCGGACGGCGCTACGGCCGCTCGTTCGTGAGCCACCCTCCGCATGATGTCGACTTCTTCTCAAGGTGATCTGATCTCGAAGGCACCGCTCACCGAGCGGTTCGGACAGCTCGGGTCACCGAGGGTTCTCGGCGCTTCGGGAAGCCGCCTCACGAAGCGAGGCGACGATCTGCCGCACGGTAGGCGCCCCGGCCGCCCGACACGAACGCCCGCCCCCCGCCACCCGTGACTCCGCGCCGGCCACACCGTTGCCCCCCACGAGTACCGTGGGAGAGCTGTAGATCCTTACCCGGCGCGGAGCACGCGGGTCTGCAAGGTCCCACTCTCGCCACCCACCTGGATGGGCAGCTTCCGTGAGGGTCTGTTCGAGATTCTTGCGAGCCGAAGCCACATGGGGGCAGCCTGCGAAGAAGACCAGCTCGACTACCGGGCGATCGTTCACCGCTGCACCCCCACCAGCCCTAGCCATCCGGTAGCACTTCCCTGCGTCGGCCCGTCTCCGCGAGGGCCGTCGCGAAACGAATCCGATTGACCGCGTTGCCGACGACCCACGCGTCCCCGACGGTGAGCATGAAGGTCTCGCCGGGTTGGCTAGCCTCCCACTCCCTCCACGTCTCCGGTGAGGAGAAGTAGCGGATGTGGTGGCAGAACGACGAGATCACTCGATCGCCGTCCGTCTCCAGTTGGTCCGGGTCCACCATGGAGATCACGGCGTCCGGTGGATCGACCTCTCGGACTCCACCCGGCCCGGCCTTCAGGCGCACATCCGATCCCGTCGATGCGCACGTCGATTCCACCCGAACCTCCTCTCCGATCAACTCCCCGAGGAACAGGGTGTCCCAGGCGCACCAACCGTACACGAGCTGCCCCCCGACGTGCATGGGGTGAGGCATCTCGTCCAAAGCCAGCCCCCAGAACCCCCTGATCGAGCCCTCCTCGTCACGATACACCCCGGGCCAGGAGCCTGCTGCCTCGGCGACAGCAGCCTCCGGCGCACCTGCTCTTTCCGCCACCCTCCTGAGATCGGCGGGACGTCCGGAGGCCATTTCCCTGAACACGGCCAGCGCTATCCTGCCTTCCTCTCTCGAGAGGGGTGGAAACGACCTGGCCAACCGGAGGGCGAGCGCCTCCAGGTCCTCGGCAGGCCAACCCGTTGCCGTTTCTTCGCGCTTCATGCGGTGTCGTCACCTCCATCTACCTGGATCCGGACCCCGCGCGGTGGTCGGCGGTCGGCCCCGAGGACCGATGGGGTCCCTGCCTCGGTTCACTCTCCGCGTAGCACCTCGGTCGGATCGACTCTGGCGGCCCTCCACCCGGGCGCGAGAGCCGCGACGACGGACGCGCTGCCCAGGAGGAGTCCGGTGGCGAGCAGGGTCGGCGCGTCGGTTCGCTCCACACCGAACAGGAGCGATTCGATCCCCCGGGTCGAGAGAAACGAGATCGCGATCCCCAGAACCGCGCCGGATGCCGCCAAGCGACACGCCTGCCACACTACGAGCCCCACGACCTGCGCGCGGGCGGCCCCGAGGGCCATGCGAATGCCCAGCTCACGGCGGCGCGCCGCGACGCTCCGCGCGGTCACGCCGTAGACTCCCATCAGTGCAAAGAGCACGGCGAGCGCCGAGAAGACGCTGATCAGCCGAGCCCGATGCCGCTCCGACGCCACCTGGCTCTCGTACCCAACCTCGAACGGCAGGATCTGCCAGACCGCGATCCGGGGATCGACGCTTGCGACGGCCGCTCGGAGCAAGGGGAGGACGGTTTCGAGGTCCCGTTCGGCTCTTGCGACCAGGTACCCGAAGCTCTGCCCCGCAGCCTTGCGTGGTACATAGAATGCCAGCTCGGTCCCCCGCCGGAGGCCTTCGTCCCGGACATCTTCGGCAACTCCGATGACCTCGGAGGGCTCTCGACCCCAGTAGGAGATTCGCTTGCCGACAGCGGACTCGCCGGGCCACACCAACCGCGCCAAGCCCTCCGAGATGACAATCGTGTTGGGCCCGTCGATGCGGTCGTCGGCATCATCGAAGGCCCGACCTTCGACGATTCCCGTGCCCATCGTTTCGAAGAACCCGGCCGAGACGAAGCGTCGCTCCGCGACGATCTCGTCGCCATCCCAGCCGTCGGGCTGGACGTCGTTGTTGCCCCGTTCGGGCTGGAGTGGCAGCACCGACGTGTAGGCCGCATTCGCGACCCCCGGCACCATCCTCACCGCGGATTCGACTCGGTCGTAGACCTCGACGTAGGCCTGGAAGGCCTCTCTGTCGCTCCCCACTCCGTCCGCCAGGCCGGAAGGCATCGACAAGCGCAGGCCGACGAGCCGCTCGACATCGAACCCCGTCTCTACCCGGTCGAGGGCGAGCACCGTGCGGCCGAGGAGGCCCGTGCCGACCACCAGGACCGTGGCCAGAGCGATCTCACCGACCACAACCGCTTCCTGCAACCGGGCCCTGGCCGCGTTCGTGGCCCCACGCGCGCCCGTCATCGCGGTCGCGAGATCCGTGCGCGAGAAGGCCCAGGCAGGGACGAGTCCGACGACGAGGCCGAGGACGAGGGTCGAGAGGACACCGAATCCGAGGACCCGCCCGTTCACCGTCGCACCACCGATCCCGGCGCTCGGGGGAGCGAGCAGGACGAAAGCGCCCGTGGCCAGCCTCGTCATCGACAGGCCGAGGGCCGAGCCGGCGACGGCGACCACGAGGCCTTCGGTCAGGAGTTGACGAGCGAGCCGGCCGCGGCCCGCCCCGAGGGCACCGCGGACTGCGATTTCGTGCTCGCGATCGAGGGCGGCTCCAAGAAGGAGGACAGCGACGTTTCCACAGGCGACCACCAGCAGGACTATCGCCGCCGTGGCCAGCAAGAGGAGCGGGAGGCGTAGCGCCCGGGTCTCGTCCGTCTGCCGAGGGAAGAGATTCAACCCGTGTTGCGTGTGGTCGGGGGGCATCGCCCCTGTGAAGGGACCGCGCAGGATCGCCGCTGCCTGTTCGATCGCCACCCCGTCGGCGAGGCGACCGATCGCGGAGTACGCGTGGTTCCCACGATTCTCGTCGGCTCGAATCGGCCGGAACCCCTCCGCCTCCCACCCGGCGAGGCGAAAGCCCTCGGGCAGGATTCCAAGGATCACGTGAGGTGCTTCACTCAGAACGATCGTCTCTCCGATGATCCCCGGATCTCCGCCGAATCGCCGGTGCCAGTAGTCGTAGGTGAAGACCACTACGTCCGCCCCGGCCTCCTGCTCTTCGGCCGAGAAGGAGCGACCGATCCGCATTGGAACTCGGAGCACCTCGGCGAAGAGCGTGTGGCTCGTTCGAACGAGATCGAGCCGTTCAGCGGCTCCGTCCGGACCGCGCACGATCGCCCCGCCGTTGGCCAGGATCGCCGCCGAGCTCAGCCCACCTTCCATCGCCAAGGTGAGGTCGACGAACTCGGGCCAGGAAAAGGTCGCTCGCTCCGCGAGCTCACCGAGGGTCGGATGACCGCGGAACTCCGGGGAGGTCGGGTAGATCGAGACGATCCGGTCCGCTTCGGGATAGGGCAGCGGGCGAAGCAGAACAGCGTCGACGACCGAGAACATCCCGGTGCTGGTCGCGATGCCCAGCCCGAAAGCCGACACGGCGAGTGCGGCGGTCGTGGGTCGCCGCCGGAGTGAACGAACGGCGAATCGAACGTCTCCCATCAGTGACTCCACGTGTCTCGAAGCTCCCGGAGACTCCATCGAAGCATAGCTCACCTTGTGGGCGGGTGGGATTTAATTAACTGTACAGTAGGTAAATTGATTCTCATGAGAAAGCCCATGCGCTCAATCGACCCCAACGCAGCGTCTGCTGCCCCCGTCCGTCGGGATGAAGGAGAGCAGGTCGTGATGGCTCTCTACGAGGCGGCCTTCGCCCCTGGGGTGATCGAACAGCTGGTCTCGCCCGAAGTGCGATACATACTGCCCAGCGGCGACATCACCGACCGCCAGGGCCTCATCGAAGGAGCACGACGGCTGCGCGCCGCCTTCTCGGACCTGACGTTCCGCATCGACGAGATCACCGCAGTCCCGGAAGGCTATCGCGTTCGGTGGACCATGACCGGAACCCACGACGGTCACCTGGGCGCGATGCCACCCACGTTCCGGCGAATCCGCGTCGGGGGAGAGCACTTGGAGAGCGTCGTCGACGGAATCGTCGTAGCACGCAGTGGCCACACGGATCACGGGTCGCTCATGCAGCAGCTTTCCGGGCCCACCGAGACCGAGTCCGAGCCTTGAGCAGAGACCCCCGCACGCCATCGGGGAAGACGGGCCCGCGCGAAGCGTGACGACCACCCCGTGTCCATCGAATACGAGGAGCATCCATGCCAGCGCCCCAACTCTCTCCATCGTTCGTCATTGTCACAGCAACCGTCGCAGCGGCGGCGTGGACCACCACCGCTGGCGATCGCCACGGCCCGCTTCCAGACTGGCGAGTCGTGGCGGTGAACGAGATCGCCCAACCGGCGCCGGGCGGTGCCTATCTGGAATCATGGCTCGCCGTTGATCCGCAGGACTCCGATCGCATGATCGCAACCGCGATCGCGGTAGGTACCGTCGGGGCACACGTCTTCGCCACGGCCGACGGCGGGAGCACCTGGTCCGAGGGGACTCACACGGAAGGGGATGAGACCTTCCCAGGGGGCGACCCGATCGTCGTCTTCACCGCGGACGGCGTGGCGTGGTTTTCCACCATCGAGGACCGAATGCACCTGTGGCGCTCCGACGACGGCGGCCACGCCTGGACGGCCTCGCCCGATCTCCCCGGCGGCACCTACGATCGCCAGTTTCTCGCAGCCGGTACCGGGCCGGACGCTCCGTATCTGGCGGCGAGCGGCAAGATCGTCGGGCTGAACGTGTTCGATGCACCGATCGCGCCGGATCGGGAGTATCTCGCCGTGACCTGGTCCAGAGACGGCGCAAGCTTCGGAAGTCCCCGGATGGTCATGCCACTTCCGACGGAACGGGCGCTCCAGGCACCCATGGGCCTCCTCGTCCGCTCGGACGGTCGCTTGGTGGTACCGTACATCGCCTGGCTCCTGCCCTCGAGCGGAGTGATCACGCACAGGTTGCATGGTCGGGTGTCGGTAACAGCGTCCGACCGGAGGGGGGGGTTCCGCGAGTCGGTCGACGTGGGCGAGATCGACGTGGTGCCGACTCGGGGGGAACCCGATCCCGTGAAGGCGCGGCTCGGTCTCGGCGTAGGCGGCGCCGCCCAGGACATGGGGATCGGCCCTCGCGCAGGGGCGATCTATCTCGTCTGGAGCACGCTTGTTGGCGACGAGTACCGCCTCCGCGTGAGCGCCTCCGGAGATGATGGGGCAACCTGGCGCCAACCGACCGCTGTGAGCCCGAGCACCTCCGGCGATCAGGTGAGTCCCGCGATCGCCGTGGGGCCGGACGGAACCGTCGCCGTGGTCTGGAACGACTTCGGATCGGACCCCGACGGCGTTTGCTTCCAAGTCAAGTTCGCTGCCTCCGAGGACGGTGGGCAGACCTTCAGCGATCCGATCACGCTCAACACGGTCCCCTCGTGCGCCGCCGCGCCGCTGGGTCCGATCGCGCGTCCCTCACGTTTGCTCGCGGATGGCAAGGTCGACCCGGAGTCGGCGGCCTTCCGGTGGATCAACGGAGGAGACACCCAGGGAATCGAAGCATTGCCCGACGGTTCCTTCTCACTCGCGTGGATCAACGCTTCGCAAGGTGCTCCGGGGCTGTGGTTCGCCCGCATCTCGAGGCGCTAGTACCACCGCGAACACTGCGGGGCTTGCGGCGTCGAATATTTCACCACATTGTAGTTCTTCGTCGCCGTGACCCCCCGGAGCCAACCTCCGATGCCCCTCCTCGGCTCCTTCGAGCAGCTTCTCCTCTTCTCCGTACTGCAGCTCGGAGACGGGGCCTACGGCGTCTCCATCCGCGAGAACATCGAAGACCGAACGGGTCGAGCCGTTTCCATCGGGGCGATCTACACGACGCTCGGGCGGCTCGAGGAGCGAGGGCTCGTACGGTCTCGAACCGAGTCGCCCCGGGGTCGAAGCGGCCGCCCCCGCAAGTACTACCGGCTGACCCCCGAGGGCGCGCGTGACCTCCGTGCGTCGTACGACACCATCCGGACGAGGGCCGGAGGGCTGATGCCCGCGCTGGACCGGCTCGCGGAGGGGCCATGACCTCCGACCGCGAAAAACGCACGTCCCCGCCCCGTTTCCTCCGGGCCCTCCTTGCGGCCCTGATTCGCGGGCGGGACGCGTCGTTCATCGCAGCGGATCTGGAGGACTCGTTCGTCCGCGACCTCGAGCGGGGGGAAACGCGTCGCCGAGCGATCCGACGATATGCCTGGAACGGGCTGGGCTCGATCTGGGCGGTCTGGACCTCGGCGTTGGTCCAGGCCGTCACCCACGGGATCGGGCTGGACGCGAAGCTCGGCCTCCGCATGCTGACCAGACAGCCGCTCATCACGATCGTCGCGGTGTTCACGCTCGGCCTCGGTATTCCGGCACCGCTCGGTCTCCTGCACGCCTTCGACGTCCTCTTCAGTGACCTCCCCGTACCCGAGGGCCACCGCCTCGTCGGCGTGCGGCACTTCGACGTGGCCATCCACGATCCCGTCCCGGCGTCGCTTCACGACCTGGAGCGGTGGAGCGACCTCCGGTCGCTCGAGTCGATCGGAGCGGTCCGATCCTACTCCGTCAACTTCGACGGGGCGGAGTCCGGAGCGCCGCCGGTGCTCGCGGCCGAGCTCACCGCCTCATCCTTCGAGACCCTTCGGGTTCAGCCGCTCCTGGGACGCGTGTTCGACGCCGGCGACGAGGCGGTCGGCGCCGCGAACGTGGTCCTGATCGGGGAGGATCTCTGGGAAGCGCGCTTCGGCCGGGATCCGGACATCGTCGGTCGCTCGGTGTCCGCGGGGCGCGCACTTCACACCGTCATCGGCGTCATGCCGGCGGACTTCCGCTTCCCGCTGTCGCACCAGCTCTGGCTCCCGTCGCGGACCCGGGCAGCGGACGTCCCGGTCGGGGCAGGCCCACGTGTCCTCGTCTTCGGCAGGCTCGCCGACGACGTCTCGATCGAGGACGCCCGGCGGGAGCTGGCGGAGCTCACCGCGC
>CALJLC010000299.1 GCA_937982605.1 uncultured Gemmatimonadales bacterium
ATGCTCGAATACGGGAGGAATCGCGGGGCGGGTCAATATACAGATGGTCCCCGTCCCCGAGCAGGGTGACCGCGAAGAGCCCGGCCCGCCCGTTCGCGCGGGCGTCCGGCGCGACCGATTCCGCACCGGCGCCCACCTCGACGCGCAGATAGTCCCCCGTCAGCGCGCTCCCGCCTTCGCCCTCCAGCACGACGCTCGCCGCGCCTCCGCTGCGACGGACCCGGTGCTCGCGCCCTTTCCGCTCGGCCAGCTCGCGTAGCTCCCGTGCCCGTTCCCCCGCCACCCGCTGCGGCACCGGATCCGGGAGCTCGGTGGCCGCGGTCCCCGCGCGCGGCGAATAGGGGAAGACGTGGAGATACGTGAACGGGAGCTCTTCGATCAGGGCGCGCGTCGCCTCGTGGTCCGCCTCGGTCTCCCCGGGAAAGCCGGTGATGACGTCGGCGCCGAGCCCGAGCGGAGCGACCCGCTCGGCGATCTCGAGCGTCCGGGCCCGGTACTGCTCACGGGTGTGCCAGCGGCGCATGCGCCGGAGCACCGGATCCGCGCCCGACTGCAGCGGCATGTGCAGGTGGGGCGCCAGCCGGCCGTCGGAGCGGGCGAGGAGGTCGAGGAGGTCGTCGTCCACCTCGGTCGCCTCGACGCTCCCGAGCCGGAAACGCGGGCCGGGGACCTCCTCGAGGAGTCGCGCGCAGAGGTCGGCGAGCGTGGAACGAGGCGCGAGGTCGACGCCGTAGTGCCCGATGTGGATCCCGGTCACGACCAGCTCGGCGTGCTCCGCGGACAGGAGGCGCGCTTCGGCCACCACCTCGTCGGGCGGGCGAGAGCGCGACGCGCCGCGTGCCAGCCGGGTCGCGCAGAAGGAGCACTTCCGGTCGCAGCCGTCCTGCACCTTGAGCCAGCCCCGTGAGGCGCCCGCGCGGCGCCGGAGCAGCGCTCCCCCGATCGGCTCGGTGTCGATGCGTTCGAGTCCGCTCCTCAGCTCGAGCTGCGCGAGCCGCGGCCCCGCGGAGATCCCCGAGGCGACCCGGACCGGATCGTGGCCGGGCACGACGTCGACGACGCCGGGCATGGCGCGATACGCCGCCTCCCGCAGCGCGGCCGAGCAGCCCGCGACGACGATCCGCGTCTCGGGTCGCTCCCGATGCACTCTCCGGATGAACCGGCGCGCTTCGGCGTCCGCCTGGTTCGTGACCGTGCAGGTGTTGACGACGACCACGTCGGCGTCGGAGCGGGATCCGGTCGTGCGCTCCCCCCGAGCCTCGGCCTCCTGCCGCATGCGCTCCGTGTCGTACTGGTTCGCCTTGCAGCCGAAGGTGTGATAGTGGACCCGCATCGGATCGCCCAGGCCCGCGGGCGTCAGAGCCCCGAGGCGAGCAGCGAGATGGTCGCGCGCCAGAACTCCTCGCGCACGCCGCCTCCGAAGCGGAGCCCCCGCTCGATCGCCACGTCGACGCCGGCCAGAACCACGTTGCCCTGCCGGCTCAGCTCCAGACCGAAGCCTCCGGAGAAGCTGCGCTCCGTCCCCCCCTGCTCGAGGAACGCGAAGGGCAGCCCCACCTCCCGGAAGCCGAGCCTCAGCGGTGCGTTCTTTCCGAAGAAGGTGGCCTGCGTGAGCTCGACGCCGAGGCCGAATCCGTTCTGCGAGCCCGCGTACGACCCGTCGATCAGGTCCGCGCCGGTCGACTCCCAGTCCGCGAGCTGGACGCTGCCGGTCACGACCAACGCCGGCATGAGCGTCACGCTCGCGCCCAGGCGGAGCTGCGTCGGAAGGGCGTACGACCGGTCCGCGCCGCGCGTCTCCGCGGACGCCTCGGCGTCGAGGTCCCCGGGCAGGTGGATGCTCGCGGCGACGCGCACGTTCTCGAGCGCATCGACCGCCACTCCGGCGGTGAGCGCCCACGCGCTGTACGACCAGGTCCCCGCCTCCACGTAGGTGTCGACGTCGTCGGTCTCCTCCTCCTCGAACGAGCGGGTGAGGACCCGATCGACGGAGCCGGCGTAGCGCCCCACGGTCACACCGGCCGAGAGCCAGTCGGTGACGCTGCGCGCGAAGCCGAGGTTGAGCGTGGAGATCGAGCCGTCCTGCTGGAACGTGTCCGTCGTCGTGACGGGACCCCGTCCGAAGTCGACCTCGGAGATACTCTCGGCCTCGAAGCTCTGGTCGAGCACCGACCCGATCTGGACCGACGCCATCCCGCCGATGATCGGGTAGGCGATGCCGAGAAGCGGGAAGCGCGTGCCCTGGACCTTCCCGGTCGCGCCGGCGGGGCTCGAGAAGTCGGTCCAGCTCGGCTGGGCGACCATCACGCCGGTCGAGTACGAGAGGCGTCCGAGCGCCCCCGGATCGGTCGGCATGAACGACCCGCCGCGCAGGCCGATGCCGAGGCTTCCGAGCGCCCGGGCGCGGGCATCGAGCGCCTCCACGGGGACGCCGAGTCCCGCCGCGTTGTAGAGTGACTGCCCGGCCGCCGGCGCGGCCGCGAGCGAGAGGAGCGCCGCGAGACGCAGGGTTCGCGTGATCATGGCAGCTCCACGGGCGGGCCGATGGTGACGACCAGGATGAGCACCGGTTCCCCGGCCGAGCCGGGGCCGTCGAACGAGGCGAACGAGATCGAGAAGGGCTCGAAGACCGAGAGCAGCGCCAGCGTGCTGGGAGGCGGGAAGCCGTCTTCGTCGACGCCGCGCAGCAGGTCCCGGGCGAAGTCGGTGAAGGGAACCTCGATCGTCTGCCCGGGGGCGCTGCCGAACGCCGAGGCGGCGACCGCACGGCCGAGGGCGCTCGAGATCAGCGACTCTCCGAGCGGCGACTTCGGCATCGCCGACCGGTCGAGGACCGGCCGGACGTCCAGCCGGACCGAATCGCTCGGCTGGAACGCCGGGTCGGTGGCTCGACTGGTGAGGCGCAGCGCGGCGTAGCTGATCTGGCCGGGCTCCAGCGTATGCGGACAGCTCACCACGCCGCAGAGCGCCGGGAAGCCGTCCAGCACGTCGGGAACCGTCAGATCGAGCAGCGTTCGCCACGCCGGCGCCCCTCCGATCCGGACCCCGTCGGGTGGCGGCGTCGGGAACGGCGTGTAGAGGAAGGTGGCGTTCTGCGTGAACGCGCTGACGACGACGATCGTGTCCGGGTTGATGTCCGGGAGGACGTCGAGGCGCAGCGAGGCCGCGTTCATGCGCAGGCGGTAGCCGGGGTCGATGATCTCGATGCGGGCGCCCGCGGACAGGTCGTTCGGGTCGGACCACGCCTCGATCGTGGCGGAGTCCACCTCGAAGACCACCGAGTCTCCATCCGCGGGATTCCACTGGGCCGTGTCGACGACCACGACCGGACCCGCGCCCGGCTCGGACCACGGCCGCTGGTCGTTGATGGTGTCGACCGCGAAATCCCACGACGCGGTGGCGGCGTCCCACTCCTCCGAGACGCGCCCCAGAACCAGCGTGACCGGCGTGTCTCCGTTGGTGCTGGCGATCGTGTCGAAGCGGGCCACGAGCCGACCGCCGACGAAGGTGAGGCCCGCGTCGGGACGCAGGGTCCCCGTGCTGTCCCGGACCGTCACGGTGTCGGGGTAGGCGCCCATGCGCAGAAGGGTGCGCGCTTCGAGCACGCCCTGGTACTGGAGGGCCAGGACGCCGCGGCCGAGGTCCTGCGGGGACCCGTAGCCGCCGAAGACCTCGAGGTTGGACGCGAAGTCCGCCCAGGGGATCGTGATCTGGACGGTGACCGGCTCGCCCGGCAGCGGCCCCTCGCCGACTCCGACGGGCGACTCCTCCTGACATCCCCACGCGAGGACGGGAAGGGCGACCAGGGCTGCGAAGGAGGCGAGACGACCGCGGAGGGTTGGATGAAGGCTCAAGGAAGCGCTTTCTGCTTGGAAGGTTCGACGTCTCGTGCGCACTGCGCTCAACACCAGACGCGGGGCAGGCGGCTCGTGAGACCGGTGAGGATCTCGTAGCTGATCGTATCCGCCTGCCGCGCGACCTCGTCGAGCGTGATGTGTTCGTGGCCCTGCGACCCGATCAGCGTGGCGACGGATCCTTCGCTCACCTCCGGAACGCCCGTCACGTCTACCACGGTAACGTCCATCGAGATCCGTCCGATGATCGGGACCCGCACGCCCTCCACGAGCGCGGAGCCGCGGTTGGACAGCGCCCTCGGCAGACCGTCGCCGTAGCCGATGGATAGGGTGGCCCACCGCTCGGGAACGGTTGCCGCGTAGGTCGAGCCGTAGCCCAGCGTCGTTCCCGCCGGAGCGTCGCGAAGGTGGACCACCCGGGCATGGACCGAGACGACCTGGGCGGGCTCGGGCTGACCCGGGCCGACCCCGCCTCCGTAGAGGAAGATGCCCGGCCGGACCAGCGCCCGGGCATACCCGGGCGCGCGGAACGCGCCCGCGCTGTTCAGCGTGTGGACCAGGAGGCCGTCGGGGGCGCCATCCAGCCCGGACACACGCTCCAGGACCTCCGAGAGGCGGCCCCACTGCTCGTGCACCGACGCCTCCGACTCGTCGGCCGAATGCAGGTGCGTGCACACGCCGACCCACCGAAGCCCGGGCCGGGCCGCGGTGGCGGCCGGAAGCCAGGCGTCCGCGTCCCGCCAGTCGAATCCGCTCCGGCCCATCCCGGTGTCCACGTCCAGATGCCACGCCGCCACCCGCCCCGCTCCTTCCGCGGCCGCCGCCAGCGCGTCGAGCGCGCCGAGGCTGGAGACGAAAGGCTGGAGGTCGTGGCGGATCGCGGCCTCGAGCTCCCCCATCGGGACCGGGCTGCAGACGACGATCGGACGCGCCACGCCCAGGCCCCGGAGCGCCGCGCCCTCCGACACGGCGGCGACCCCGAAGCCCCAGGGGTCGAGGGGCTCGAGGCAGGAGACGACATCCCCTGCTCCGACGCCGTAGCCGTCCGCCTTCACCATCGGCAGCAGGGTCGCCTCGGGGCCCACCGAATCCCGGATCTGCCCGTAGTTCCGGCGCAAAGCCTCAGCCTCGACCCGCACCCAGGCACGAGCCTTCGAATTCGTTGACATAGAACGGGAAAGATGCCAAGAACATGGGCTCGCGACGACCCCCGGAGACGGGATCGACCGGACGTCCCCCCTGCCCGCTCGACCATCCATGAGCATGCCAGACCCGGCGCACCACTTCCCCGGTCCCGGCGTCCTCGACCGGGCCCTCAGGCTGGTCCGCTTCCTCCGGCGGGAATGCCCCTGGGACGCCGAGCAGACCGCCGAGTCGCTGATTCCCCACCTTCTCGAGGAAACGCACGAGGTCGTCGAAGCGATTCGTGAGAACGACGCGGAGCTCCTCGAGGGGGAGCTCGGAGATCTGCTCCTCAACCTGGCCTTCCAGATCGTGGTGGCCGAAGAGGCGGGCGGGCTCGGAGCGGACTCGGTGTACGGTCGGCTGGAGCGCAAGATGATCGCCCGTCACCCCCACCTCTTCGGTGACGGCGAGCGCCGTTCGTGGGAGGAGCTCAAGGCGGCCGAGCGGGCGGAACGTGGGGGGACCGAAGGCGTGCTCGACGGGCTGGCGGTGGGACTCGACCCGCTCACGCGCGCGTACCGCATGCAGGAGCGGGTGGCGGGCGTCGGCTTCGACTGGGACGACGTCTCGGGTCCGCTGGGCAAGGTCCGGGAGGAGCTGGAGGAGGTCGAGGCCGCGCTCGACGGGCCCGAGGCCGACGGCGACGCGCTCGTGGAGGAGATCGGAGATCTCCTCTTCGCCGTGGTGAACCTTGCCCGCCTGGCGCGCGTACACCCCACCACGGCGCTGGCGCGGGCCAACCGGAAGTTCCGGGCCCGCTTCGAGGCGCTGGAGGCGCTCGCGCGCGAGCGGGGAATCGACATGCCCGAAGCCGGGCTCGACGCGCTCGACGCGCTCTGGGACGAGGTGAAGGCCGCCGAAGGGAGTGGACCATGACCGACCGTGTCACGAAGGCGATCGACCTGCGCGAGAAGGCGGCGCTGCTGCCCGGGCTCTGGCAGCCGGGCATCGTCGCGCAGCTCAACGACTATCAGCTCAAGATCGTGCGTGTGCAGGGCGACTTCGTCTGGCACGACCACCCCGACACCGACGAGGCCTTCCTGGTCGTGGACGGCTCGCTTCGGATCGACCTGCCGGGAGGATCCGTGACGCTCGGACCGGGCCAGCTCTTCGTGGTGCCGGCCGGAATGCATCACAAGCCCTACGCCGAGACGGAGACCACCGTCCTCCTGATCGAGCCGAGTGGCGTCGTCAACACGGGCAGCGCGGGCGGAGAGCGGACTGCGGAGCCGGACCTGTGGGTGTGAGCGGGCCCGGGCACGTCGGCCGCGCGCTCCGCGCGATCACCCTGCCCTGCGTGCTGCTGGTGGTCGCCGGCTTCGCGCCGCCGACCGGGCTCGTCGCGCAAACCCGGGTCGACATCGACGTCCCGGTCGTCCCGCCGGCCGACCGGCCGTCGCTCTCCCTGGGAGAGCAGGGCGGAGCCGCATACGAGTTCTACCGGGTCGCGGGCGCCGTCCGACTCGACGACGGCCGCCTCGCCGTGCTCGACGTCGGCAGCCACCAGCTCCGGATCTACGCGCCGGACGGCACGTTCGAGCGCGCGCACGGCGGCGAGGGCGAGGGCCCCGGCGAGTACACCCGACCGGCCCGGCTCTTCCGGACGCCCGGCGACTCGCTGATCGTGTGGGACGCCGGGGCCGTCCGTGCCTCCGTGGTCTCCCCGGACGACGGCTTCGCCCGCACCGTCGCGCTCGAGCCCCGGCCGGAGGCTCCGACACTCCAGGGCGTCTCGGCATCGGGCCGGCTGGTGGTGTCGGCGATGCACTTCTCCTTGGAGAACCAGGGGACGCTGACCCGCATGCCCGAGAGCCGATTCCTCCACGGGCCCGACGGCTCGCGGATGGACAGCCTCGGGCTGGCACCGGGTCGGGCCGGGCTCATCCGCGCCTCTCCGGGACGCGTGGAGGTGCTGGGCCCGCTCGTGGCGGTCACGACGACGTACGGCGTCGGCGCGGAGGTTCTCTGGGTCGAGACCGGTGAGCAGCACGGCGTCGACGTCCAGAGCCTGGCCACCGGCGAGGCTCGCTCGTTCACGTGGGACGGGCCGCCGCTGGAGATGACCGACGCCTTCGTGCGGGCGCTCAAGGAGGAGGCGCTCCGGGGCGTCGACGACCCCGAGATCCGTCGTCAGCTCGAGCGATCGAACGAGATCCGTCCGGTGCCCGATCGCATCCCCGCGACCCGCAGCGTGCTCGCGGACCGGGAAGGCAACGGCTGGGTGGAGCTCGCCGCTGTACCGGGCGCCGACGGCCCCGCGGTCTGGATCGTCCTGACGCCGGAGGGGCGCGTCGTGCGCCGCGTCGAGCTCCCGCGGCGCATGACGCTCGCCGACGTCGCCGCGGACCGGATCCTGGTGGTCGAACGGGACGACTTCGATCTGGAGTACGTGCGGCTCTACGAGCTCGTTCCGGGCTAGGCGGCCGGGCCTCGGGCCAGGTCGACGACGATCTTTCCGCGCCCCTCCCCGGATTCGAGCCAGCGGATCGCCTCGGGAACCTCCTCGAGCGCGAAGGTCCGCTCGACGACGGGCCGGAGCTCCCCGAGGGACAGGAGCCGAGCCAGCTCCTCCAGGTCGTCGGGAGTGGCCGAGGAGATGAGGAACGCGACGGTCTTGTCCGAGAGCCTGGACCAGACGGGCCCGAGCAGCATCGCCCGGTTCGTGGGTCCGCTCGAGCCGCCCACGAACACGTAGCGCCCACCGGAGACCAGCGCGGGGAGGCTCTCGCGGAAAGGACGGTGCGCCGCGGTGTCGACGATCGCGTCCCACCTCGCGCCCCCGGTCCGGAAGTCCTCCATCGTGTAGTCGATCACGTGGTCCGCCCCGAGTGACCGGACGAGAGCGACGTTGGGCCCGCTGCAGACGCCGGTCACGTGCGCGCCGTACGCCCGCGCGATCTGCACCGCGAAGGTGCCGACGCCCCCCGAGGCGCCATTGATCAGCACCCGGAGGCCCGGCTCGGCGTCGGGGGACACCCCCGCACGCCGCAGCGCCTGGAGCGCGGTGAGCGCCGAGCCGGGTACGGCGGCGGCGTCGACCCAGCTCGACCGCGCGGGCTTCGGCACGAACGCCGTGGCGGGCGCGGCCACATACTCCGCGAAGCCGCCGAAGCCGTGGTCGGCGGTCGAGCCGAAGACCTCGTCCCCGACACGGAGCGACGTCACCCCCGGCCCGACCGCGTCGACGCGGCCGGAGACGTCCGAGCCGAGGGTGCGGAGCCGTGGACGTCGGAGACCGAAGACCAGACGGACGAGGAACGGCTGGCCCCGCATCACGTGCCGATCCCCGGTCGCGACGCCCGCGGCGGCGATCCGCACCCGGACTTCCCCCGCCGAGGGCGTCGGCGTCTCGACGTCCTCGAGGCGCAGGAGCTCGGGGCCACCGTAGCGGTCGAAGACGACCGCCTTCACGATTCTCGCCCGCCCGGGCCGGCCGACTCCGGCATGGGGCCGGCATCGTCCGCGGGGACGTCGACGCCGCGCACGAGGAGCCAGACGCTGAAGGAGAGCTCCCCCACGAACGCCGGCACGAGCACGATCGCCCCGAAGACGTCGCCGACGGCCGCGTAGTCGGTGACGAGCGTGCGGGCGAGGCTGTCCGCGAGGTAGCCGAAGGAGGCGAGGATCAGCAGCCCCCCGAGCACCGGAGGCACGTACCGGGAGCGCAGCACGAGCCAACCGAGCACGCCACAGTACACACCGAAGAAGACCAGTCCGATCGCATAGCCGTAGGCGTGTGCGTCGAGCAGCAGGAGCGTGAGCGACTCCCGCTCGGGCGTCCCGAGCCCCGGGCACGCGCCGCCACCCCGGCCCCGACGCCGGCCTCCGCGCCGACCCCGACGCGCACGCCGACGCCGACGCCGACGCCCACGCCGACGCCCACGCCGACGCCGACGGTCACCCCGACCCCGACGCAAACGCCGGGCGCCAACGACTGCTGTCAGTGCAGCCTGCCCGCCTGCGGACCGCCGTTCG
>CALJLC010000300.1 GCA_937982605.1 uncultured Gemmatimonadales bacterium
CCGACGTCGACCTCGACGACCTGGGGGTCCCCTCGGACGAGGGCGCGCTCGTACGGTACCTCGCGCACCGGTACAAGGGCGTCGGCGAGAAGACCGCCGAGTCGCTCGTCGAGAAGTTCGGGATGGAGCTCTTCCGGACGATGCAGGAGAATCCCGACGCCATCGCGGAGGTGATCCCGCAGAAGCGCGCCGAGCAGGTGCTCGAGGCGTGGCGGGCCGACTTCGCCCGACGGACGGGTCGGAGCTGACGGAGCCGTCGCGCCCGTCGCTCCCGGATCTCGCCCCGGCCGGCTCCGCCGGATCGGGGCGTCTTCCGTTCGGGGTTCCGGCCCCGGACGCGTCCCTCCGCGCGGACTTCTTCCTGCGGCCCGTCGTCGAGGTCGCGCGCGCCCTCCTCGGGAGCTGCCTGATCTCCACCGTGGGCGGCCAACGGACCGTGGTCGTCGTGGTGGAGACGGAGGCGTACGGCGGTCCCGACGATCCGGCGTCACACGCGGCCACCCGCGCGGGCGTGACCGCCCGGAACCGGGTCATGTTCGGGCCACCCGGTCGGGCCTACGTCTACCGCAGCTACGGCGTGCACTGGTGCCTGAACGTCGTCACCGGGCCGGAAGGGGACGCGCAGGCCGTGCTCCTCCGGGGCGGCGCGCCCCTCCTCGGCCTCGACGCGATGCGGGAGCGTCGTTCCGGAAGAACGCCGCTCGCGGCGGGTCCGGGTCGCCTGGCCCAGGCGCTCGGCGTCTCCGGCACGCTCCGTGCACACGACTTTTCCCGCCCGCCGCTGCGGATCGTTCCGGGATGGTCCGTCGAGGAGGACCGCGTGGGCGTCTCGCCGCGCATCGGAATCACGAGTGCGGCGGATCGGCCCCATCGGTTCTATGTTCGAGGCGCACCGGGCGTCTCCGGACGGCCTCGCTGATCGGACGCCGCCCGCCGGCCCGGACACGGGCCCGCGCACGACCCTCCACGACGACGAGAAAGGCTGCTCCATGAGCGATCCGACCTGGATCTCCGTGCTCCCTCCGATCCTCGCGATCGGCCTCGCCATCTGGACGCGTCAGGTCTACCTCTCGCTCGCGGGTGGCCTCTGGCTGGCGTGGACGATCCTCGAGGGGTGGAATCCGGCGGCGGGGCTCGCGGAGGCCATCGAGGGAACGGTCGCCGTCTTCGGCGACGCGGGAGACGCCCGGGTCATCATGTTCACCCTCGTCATCGGTGCGCTGATCGCGACGGTCCAGGCGTCCGGCGGCGTGCAGGGCTTCGTGAACATGCTCGAGCAGAGGAAGTGGGTCGACTCCGCCAAGCGCTCGCAGCTCCTCGCCTGGATCACCGGGGTGGTCATCTTCATCGAGTCGAACATCACGGTGCTCGTGGCCGGCACCGTCGCGCGTCCGCTCTTCGACCGGTACCGCTGCTCGCGCGAGAAGCTCGCCTACATCATCGATTCGACGTCGGCGCCGATCTGCATCCTGATCCCGCTCAACGCGTGGGGCGCCTACAACCTCCAGCTTCTGGACGGGCTCGGCGTGGAGAACCCGCTCGGCGTCTTCGTCCAGTCGATCGCCTTCAACTTCTACGCCTTCGCCGCGGTCACGCTGACGCTGCTCGTCATCCTCTTCGGCATCGACATCGGTCCGATGAGGAAGGCCGAGGCCCGCGCGGCGGAGGGAGAGGTACTCTGGCCCGACGCGACGCCGATGATCGACGAGGAGGTGCTCGCCACCGAGCCCGACGAGGGGATCCCGCCGCGCGCCCGCAACATGATCCTCCCGATCGCCGGTATGGTGCTCTTCATGCCGCTGGCGCTCTGGATCACGGGGGACGGGGACCTGCGCGACGGCTCGGGCTCCACGAGCGTGCTATGGTCCGTCTCCTTCGGGCTCGGCGTCTCGTGGGTGCTCCTGCGGGGGCAGGGAATCTTCACCGTCGACCGGCTGGTGCGGACGGCGCTCAAGGGCGCCGGCGCCCTCGTACCGCTCGCGCTCATCCTCCTCCTGGCGTTGGCCCTCGGGGATTCCATCCAGGAGCTCGGGACCGGGGAGTACGTGGCACGGGTGACCGCCGGCTCGATGCCGAACTTCGTGTACCTGCCGCTCATCTTCCTCGTGTCGGGGGGAATCGCGTTCGCCACCGGGACGAGCTGGGGGACTTTCGCGATCATGCTGCCCATCGCGGTGCCCGCGGCGGCCACGCTCGGGCTTCCGCTGGCGCCCTTCGTCGCCGCGTCGCTCGCGGGCGGCGTCTTCGGTGACCACTGCTCGCCGATCTCGGACACGACGATCATCTCGTCGATGGCCGCGGCCACCGATCACGTCGATCACGTCCGCACGCAGATCCCGTACGCGCTCATCGGGGGCGCGGTCGCGACGCTCTGCTTCGCGCTCCTCGGCGCCACCATCTAGCCCGCGCGTCCGTCCGCCGTCCCGGGCCCGCGGGTCCAATCGGCGCCCGGTTTCCCTTATCTTTTCGTGCTGTCCCGCGCGCGTCGGGACTCCGCGGAAATCGACACGGAGCCAGGGAAGTTGAACGTCATCGTCTGTGTGAAGCGCGTGCCCGACACCGAGGCCCGGATCCGGGTCGACGGCTCGGGCACGGCGATCGACGCCGCCGGCGTCAAGTACGACATGAGCCCGTACGACGCCTTCGCCGTCGAGGCCGCGCTGCGGCTGAAGGAGGCGAACGGCGGGGAAGGGGAGGTCACCCTCCTGACGCTCGGTGCGTCCTCCGCGCAGGAGACGCTGCGTAAGGGCCTCGCGATGGGCGCCGATCGGGCGGTCCTCCTCACGGGTGAGTCGGGCTTCGACGGGCTCGCCACCGCGAAGACCCTCGCGGCGGAGCTCCGCGATTCGGACGCGCAGCTCTTCCTCTTCGGCATCAAGGCCGCCGACGACGACCAGCAGCAGGTGGGGCCGATGGTGGCCACGCTGACCGGGCGGCCGTGCGTTTCCGGGGTCTCGAGCTTCGAGGTCGCGGACGGAAGGGTCGTGTGCCATCGGGAGGCCGAGGGAGGGACCGAGGTCATCGAGGTCGATCTGCCGGCGGTGCTCTGCATGACGAAGGGACCCAACGAGCCGCGTCTGGCCGCGCTCAAGGGCATCATGGCCGCCAAGAAGAAGCCGCTCGAGGAGAAGCCGGCGGAGACCGCCGCGGACCGCGTGCGGCTCGCCGGGCTCGCCGAGCCGCCGGCCCGCCCCGCGGGCCGCATCGTGGGAGAGGGCGCCGAGGCGGTGCCCGAGCTGGTGCGCCTGCTGCGCGAAGAGGCGAACGCGCTCTGATCCGCGCGGCGCCGACTCCCGATCGACTTCAAGACATCCCGGAGTGAATCCATGGCGAACGTACTCGCCTTCGTAGAGCACAAGGACGGACAGTTCGGTAGCGCGGCCCGCGAGGCCGTCGGCGTCGCGGCCGCGATGGCGGAGGCGCTCGGGGGCAGCGCGCATGCCCTGGCCCTCGGCGCGCCCGGCGTGTCGGCCGGCGCGGCGTCGCTGGGGGCGGTGGGTGCCGAGTCGATCGCGGTCGGTGAGCACGAGGCCCTGGCGGAATACAACCCCGAGGGGTGGGTCGGCGTCGTCGCGGTGCTTAAATGTGAAGGCGGATACCCTGATGTCGTATTTGCCGCGACCGGTACCGCAAACGACCTCGCGCCGCGGGTGGCCGCCACGCTCGACGTTCCGCTCGCCTCCGACGTGACCGCGGTGGACGCCGTGCCCGGAGCGGTCACCGTGACCCGCCCGGTGTATTCGGGGAAGGCCTTCGCCACGCTGGTGCTGGAAGCGTCGCCGGCGCTCGTGTCGATCCGGCCGAACGTCTTTCAGCCCGCCGAGCGCGCGGCCGCCGGGGCCGTCGAGACGTTCGCGCCCACGGTCGATCCGTCGTCCTGGCGCCTTCGGGTGGTGGAGCGCAAGGCCGCGGCCGAGGGCAAGCTGGACGTCTCGGAGGCGTCGATCGTCGTCTCGGGCGGGCGCGGCATGAAGGACCCGTCGAACTGGACGCTCCTCGAAGGCCTCCGCGACGCGATCGGATCGGACGTCGCGCTCGGGGCCTCCCGCGCCGTCGTCGACGCCGGGTGGCGCCCCCACGGCGAGCAGGTGGGCCAGACCGGCAAGACCGTGGCGCCCAAGCTGTACATCGCCGTCGGCATCTCGGGCGCGATCCAGCACCTGGCCGGCATGCGCACCGCCAAGACGATCGTAGCGGTGAACCGGGACGCCGACGCCCCGATCTTCGGCATCGCGGACTACGGGATCGTGGGGGACCTCTTCGACGTGGTGCCCCGGCTCACCGAGGAGATCGCGGCGCTCAAGGCCTCGGACTGACGGCCGCGGCCGGTCCGCCCCGGACCGGCCGTCCGCCGGGCCCGCTCAGCGGGACGGGCGCCCGCCCAGCAC
>CALJLC010000301.1 GCA_937982605.1 uncultured Gemmatimonadales bacterium
GCGAGAGCAGCGCCAGCCGCACCTCACCCTGACGGAAGAAGCGACGACGGGGACCACGGCCGCGGCGCCCGCGCCTGCGCGGGCCCATCCCGATGTCCCAGTCGAAGATCCAGTCGAAGTCCATGCCGTGCCTCCGGTACCGTGGGCCGCAACCCCGCATCCCCCTGCTCCTTGCCTTCGCCGCGCGCCGTTCTCCGGTGCGGGCTGGTGAAACGTCATGTCGCCCGACGCCGTGTACAATACGTCGTCATGTATATCGTACGATATATCTACGACAGGGCATGTCAAGACGCCACTGAAGGGGTGGCCCGGCGGCCGGCGGGGCTCCGGAGCTACTTCGCGTAGAGCTCCTCGAGCTCCTCGAGGGTGCGCGGCCAGTCGTCGCCGAGAAGGCGGGACATCCCCCGATCGGCCAGAACCTTCCCTCCCGTCTGGCAGACCGCGCAGTAGTTCGTCTCGCGGTCGGCGTAGCGGATCCGCTGGATGGGCGCGCCGCAGACGGGGCACGGCTCCCCGTACTTCCCGTGCGCCGCCATGGCCGGATGGAAGGCGGTGATCTTCTCGGGAAAGCGGTCGCCGAACTCCTCGCGCAGCCGCTCCGTCCACTCCCGGAGCGACCGGCGGGTGACCTCATACAGCCGCGCCACCTCCTCGTCGGCCAGGTTGCGCGTGAGCTGGAGCGGCGAGAGCCCGGCGAAGAGCAGGATCTCGTCGGAGTGCGCGTTGCCGATGCCGCTGAAGACCCTCGGGTCGGTCAGCGCGCGCTTGAGCGTCCGGTTCACGGCTGTCAGGGCGTCGGCGAAGTCGGCCGCGGTGCACGTCAGCACGTCGATGCCCCCGGGATCCAGCTCGGCGAGCGCCTCCTCTCCGAGCACCACGTGCAGCGACGCCCGCTTCTTCGTCGACTGCTCGGTGAGCAACAGCGTCCCGTCGGGGAAGTCGAAGGCGCCGTGCGCGCGCTTCTTCGGCACCGCGGCGCCCGGCTTCGTCCACCGGAAGCGGCCCGTGATCATCAGGTGGAAGACGAGGAAGAGGTCGTCTTCCATGGCCCACACGATCCGCTTGCCCATCCGCCGGAGACCCACGACCCGGCGCCCTTCCGCCGCCGACAGCGGCGGGTCCCAGGTGCGCAGCAGGGACGGAGACCGGACCCGGATCTTCTCCAGCGGGCGATCGAGGATCGTCCGCTCGAGCCCTTCGAGGTAGGCGGTGATCTCGGGCAGCTCGGGCACGGCGTCAGGCCGGGTCCTCGCCCTCGGCCTCCGGGGGCGCGAGTCGGGCCACGTCCTGAACGGTCGCGGTGAGGCGATCCATGAGCTGACGAAGGCGACGGTCCCACCAGCGGGAGCGCATCCGCCACCCCAGCCGGGCCAGGCCGTAGGAGACGAGCCCCATGAGGCCGATGAACGGAAGCGCCTGAGCGCCGGTGAAGCCGAGGAGGCCCTTCATCATCGCCGCGCCGAAGATCCCGCCGAAGGGAATCACCAAGCCGTGGATCAGCGCGGCCTCGTCGCTCTTCGTGGAGGTCACGTCGATGTCCGTCGAGCCGTCCCGCGACACGAGGCCGACGATCGTCGAGCCGACCTCCGAGTGGCTCCACTCGATGCGCCCCCAGACCTCCGACACCTCTCCCTTCTCGTGCAGCGTCGCCCGGATGGTCTGGAGGATCCGCTCCAGATCCTTGTCATGGATCTCCCCGGGGATCGACGAACGGTAGTGCCACCGCGTCGGCCCCCCGGCCAGTCCGTTCTCCCGCCGCTCGACCGGAGCGTCGAGGTTTCCGGCCGCGAGGTCGACGAAGCGGGCGTCGATTCCGGCTTCCTGCGCCACGGCGCGCAGCTCCGCGAGCGTGAGTCCGCGCCCCGGGTCGACCGCCAGCGCCGCGGACCGCTCCTGGAGCTCGACCGCCGTGCTCAGGATGCGGCGAACGTCCTCGTCGGTGTAGCGTCGTCCGCCCTTGCTGCCGTCGTCGCTCACGCGCACTCCCCGTTTCGGGCCCCCGGGCGGGCCGCCAGAAAAATTGACAGGGACGCGGCCCGCGGCCGACTATCGTCGCCGACCTCGCCCCCCCGCGCCGGATCACCATGCACAACACCCCCGCTACGAGCCAGCCCGTCCCGGTCTTCGCCCCCGCCTGCGCGGTCGCTCAGCGGGCGCTCCCGTCACGCGGGCTGCGCCGGCGGCTCATGCCGCTCTTCGCCGTGGTCCTGGCGACGGCCGTCGCGCCCCTCACGGCGATCCCGCTGGACGCCCAGGAGCTCGAGCGTCCGTCGGCCTGGCTCACGCGGTTCGACGACCCGGCGGCGACCGAGGCCCAGCTGCAGACGTTCGTCGAGATGCCGCCGGGCTGGCACGTGACGTCGGGACCCGCCGCGATCTACTGGGATCCCGACATGCGCGCTTCCGGGGACTTCCGCGCGGAGATGGAGGTCTTCCTCTTCGATCCCGGGAACCGCCGTGAGGCCTTCGGCATCTTCCTCGGCGGCCACGACCTCCGCGGCGCCGGGCAGGCGTACACCTACTTCCTGATCCGGAACGGCGGGGAGTTCATCATCAAGCGCAGGGAAGGCGCCGAGGCACCCACGGTCCGACCGTGGACCCGCCACCCCGCGATCCTGAGCTACGCGGACCGGGGCGACGACGTCTCCGTGCGGAACGTGCTGGCCGTGGAGGCGCGCGGCGAGCAGGTGCGCTTCTTCGTGAACGGCGAGGAGGTCGCGGCGTTGCCGCGCGCCGAGGTCGGCGTCGACGGGACGTACGGCTTCCGCGTGAACCACGCGCTCGACCTCCACGTCTCCCGACTGGAGGTCACGGCGCTGCGCTGAGGTCAGCGGCGGCGGCTGAGGTCCAGGGTCCGGGTGACCGTGTAGTCGTCGGGCGTCCCCTGGATACCGTCGGGGCCCATCGTTCCGACCGTGTAGTTCCGGCGATCCGCGGCGAGGTAGTACTGCCGCCCCCACGGGTCCTCGGGCGCCCCGCTGAAGTCCCGCCGCAGCCAGCCCTCGAAGTTGCCCGGGAGGCCTTCGGCCCGCTGCAGCCGTACGTCCAGCTGATCGGCCATCACCTCGAGCCTGCGCGGCACGAGCTTGTAGCCGATGAAGTCCTTGATCGGCGTGAACGAGTTCCCGATCTGCTCCCGCGTGCTCGGCACGGCCATGCCGACAGCGAGCGCCACGAAGAGCAGCATGATCAGCTTCTTCACCATCTTCCGACTCCCCCGGTCTTCGGATCCCGCTGCTGCAAAGCTGAATGGGCGGCAAGAATCTGGCCAGAAGTTTATTCCGGACCGGCCCGGGCGGCCTCCAGCCGGTCGTGCGTCGTGCGGAGCGGAAGCTCCGGGATCCGGAGCGTCATCACCAGCGCCACGACGACGATGAGGGCGGCCAGCCGGTAGATTCGGGCCGTGGCCAGGGAGAAGGCGCCCCGCACCTCGGCGCCGATCTCGTCGGCTCGCCGCTCGCCCTCCTCCCGCAGCGTGGCCGCGGCCGCGGGGCCGGGGGCGGCGGCCGCCCGCTCCTCGTACACCGAGCGGATGCGCTCGGGGAGGTCGGCTCCCCCGCTCGACACCAGCTCCTCGATCGAGGTGTCCGGGGTCGCGAGCACTTCCGGCGGGAGGTCGATGGTGGCGAAGGCCGCGCCGAGCGTGGAGCCCAGCACGGCGCCCATGAGCGCGGCTCCGACCGTGGCTCCCATCTGACGGAAGAACTGCGCGGCGCTCGTGGCCTGACCGATGAAGCGCACGGGCACGGCGTTCTGCACCGCCAGAGTGAAGAGCGGCATCCCGGGCCCCACGCCGAGTCCCGCCAGCACCATGTACGCGGTCACGCGGGAGTAAGGGACGTCCGAGCCCATCGTGGCGAGCAGGACGAGCGAGGCGAGGAAGAGCAGCCCGCCCAGGAAGATCTGCCACCGGTAGCCCACCCGGTTCACGATCTGCCCGGCCAGAGTGGCGCTGACCACGATCCCCAGAGAGAACGGGATCAGCGCGGCGCCGGCCCGGGTGGCCGAGACGCCGAGCACGTAGACGAGGAAGAGGGGCAGGAAGATCGAGACCGCCATGAACGAGGCCCCGATGAAGAACGAGGTCACGTTCGCCAGCCGGAAGACGTCGTTGCGGAAGAGCACGAAGTCGAGGATGGGGCTGCGCGAGGCGCGATTTCGTCGAACGAAGAGGCCCAGCACGGCCAGCCCGGTCACGAACGAGATCGGGGTCAGCCACGCCTCGACCCCCGGCTCCGCGGCGCCGCCGAGCCAGGGGAGCCACGGGTGCCGTCGCTTGTCGAGCTGGAGCGACAGGATCAGCGGCACGAGGCCGAGGAGGAGGAGCACACCCGAGACGAGGTCCGGCCGCCCCGGATTCCCGTGCGGCTCGAGCCTCGGCATGCGGCGCAGGATGAAGTAGAGCGCGAAGCCGCCGATCGGGAGGTTCACGTAGAAGACCCAGCGCCACCCTTCGATGCCCGGCACGAGCCCGCCGGCGTAATCCGTGAGGAGCCCGCCGATGACCGGCCCCAGCACGGACGCCACGCCGAACACCGCGCCCACCAGCCCCTGATAGCGCCCCCGCTCCGCGGGCGTGAAGAGGTCGGCGATCACGATGAACGTCATGGCGAACAGACCTCCGCCCCCGGCGCCCTGGATCCCCCGGAAGAGGACGAGCTGGGACATCCCGTCTCCGAGCAGCGGAATGCGACCGAGCTCGCCGGCCAGCCCGCAGAGCGTGGAGCCGCCCAGGAAGAGGAAGACGGCGCCCAGGGTGACGTGCCGGCGCGGGTAGGTGTCGGCCAGCTTGCCGTACACGAGCGCCAGCGACGTGGACGCCAGGAGGTACGCGGTGGCCACCCATGCGTACCGGTCCACTCCCTGCAGGTCTTCCACGATCCGGGGCAGCGCGGTGGCCACGATCGTCTGGTCGAGCGCGGCGAGGAAGAGCGCCATGAGGATCGCCAGGTAGATCACCATCCTGTCCCGGTCGGATACGGGCGCGTGGACGGGTCCGGGGGGCTGACTCATGTGCTGGACGCTGGGGGACCGGGAGCGCATGGCGCCGACCCGGAGCCGATCGGTGAACGACGGCGCCGGGTCGACCCCCGGCGAAGCGCCCTAGTCTAGCGGCGCCCGCCGCTTCCGTCAGTCGGTGCGGAGCGCCCGGGCAGGGTCGACCGTCGAGACGCGCCGGGCGGGGATCCAGGTGGCCAGCGCCACCGAGAAGAGCATCAGCCCCACGACCGAGACGAAGGTGACCGCGTCCAGCCCGCCCTGGTCTCCCAGGCCGGCCTCGAGCACCCGGGCGCCGGCATACGCGAGGCCCGAGCCGAGCGCCACACCGAGGAGGGCCAGCCGGGCGGTCTCCTCGAGGAGTCCGCGGTGGACGGTCCCGGCGGTGGCTCCCATCGCGAAGCGCATGCCGATCTCCCGAGTCCGGCGCGTGACCGCGAAGGAGACGAGACCGTACACGCCACCGAGCGAGAGCCCGAGCGCCAGGACACCGAACGCGCCGAAGAGCGCGGTGACGAAGCGGAGCCCCCCGAGGTCGTCCGCCTGGGCCTCACGGAGTGTCTGGAGCCGATCGAGCGCCACGTCCGGGTCGAGCGCCCCGATGGCCGCGCGCACGGCCGGAACCGCCACGCCGGTCTCCGCGTCGGTCCGGACGAGGAACGCCATCTCGCGCCTCGCGGCCTGGCTCCGGGGGACGTAGACGACCGGCCGCGAGCGAGCGCGCGCCTGCCCGTCGATCTGGATGTCCGGGACGACCCCCACGACGGTGCGCTCCAGGCGCTCGTCGTAGACCGACGTGACTCCGCGTCCCACGACGGACGCGCCCGGTGATACGAGGTCGGACATGCTCCGGTTCACGATCGCCACGGGGGGGCCGTCCGCGTCGTCCTCCTCCGTGAAGAGCCTGCCCTCGCGCGCGTCGATGCCGACCGCCACGAAGAAGCGCGGATCCACCTCGATCCACTGGGCGTCGTACGCCGTACCCTCCGGGGGCTCGGGTTGGCCGTCGAGGACGAAGGCGCGGTAGAGCGACGCCCCGGGGGCGCCGAGCGGGGGCTTCGACACCGCCGATGCCGCCCGGACCGCCGGGTGCGCCTCGAGGCGGGCGACGGCGTCGGTCCAGAAGGCATCCGCCACAGCCGTTTCGCCGTACCGGGCGGCGGGCAGCCGGACCGTGAAGGAGAGGAGCCCGTCCGGGTCGAAGCCCGGATCGCTCGAGAGCTGCCCCTGCAGCGCTCGTACCGTCAGGGCGGCGCCCACGAGAAGCGTGAGGGAGAGCGCCACCTCGGCCACGATGAGGCCGCGGCGGAGCCGCGTGGCGCCGCGGCCGCCCGCCGCGTTCGAGCTCCCCTCGCGCAGGCTCTCGGCCACGTCTTGTCGGGTCGCCCGGAGCGCCGGCGCCAGGCCGGAGAGCAGCGCGGCCAGGAGGCTGATCGCGAGCCCGGCGGCCAGCACCCACGGGTTGAGGCGCACGTCCGAGATCGCGCTGATCTCCGGCGCCGCGAAGTCGAGACCACGCCGCAGGGCCCCGACGCCGAGGAGCACGCCGACCCCTCCGCCGAGGAGCGCGAGGACCACGCTCTCGGCGAGGAGCGACCCGACCAGACGCGCGCGCCCGGCTCCGAGCGCCGATCGGACCGACAGCTCCCTCGCTCGGTCCCACGCGCGGGTGAGCAGCAGGCCCGAGGCGTTGAGACAGGCGATCAGGAGCACGAGCATGACCGCCACGCCCATGGTGGTCAGGATCTCGGCGGCCGTGTCGCCTCCCGCCGAGGCACGCAAAGAGACGACATACGCCTCGGTGCCGACGTCCCGGGGGTCGATGTCGTCTCCCGCGTAGACCGCACGCGCCTGCTCGCGAACGCGGAGGGACGCGTCGTCGATCGAGACGTCGGGAACGATCCGCCCGACCACCTGCCAGGTGTGGTTGGCGCGCACGTCGACCCAGGACGGCGGCACTCCCCCCCACTGCAGCGGCGTCCACAGGTCGGCGCCGGCCGGCCATCCGTGTCCGTGCGCGATCACGCCCACGACGTCGTGGGGCACGCCGTCGAGTCGGATCGTGCGCCCCACCGCACCGGGGTCTCCGCCGAAGCGACGGACCCAGAACGCCTCGGAGAGGACGGCGGTCTTCGGGGCGTCCGCGGCCTGGTCCGCATCGCCGAGCACGCGGCCGGCCAGCACGGTCGGCCTCAGCGTCTCGAAGAAGCCGTCGCCGACGGGAATGACGCGGACGCGCTCGGGCGGCCCCTCACCGGAGACGTCCCGGTCCCGCACGTCGTAGAGCGCCGACGACTCGAAGAGACCGGAGCTCCGGACCAGGTCTCGATAGTCGGGGAAGGACACCGAGAAGGAGCTCATGCCCCGGACGGGGTTCGTGCTGAAGACGCGGACGAGCCGCTCGCCGTCGGGCACCGGCATCGGCCGGAAGATCATCGCCTCGGCGAGGCTGAAGACCGCCGTGGCCGCCCCGATCCCGACCGCAAGCGTCAGCACGGCGAGCGCGGTGAAGGCCGGCCTGCGCCCGAGACCCCGGAGCGCCAGCCTCACGTCGGCAGTGCCGCCCGCGGGCCTCAGCGAAACCCCGCGGCGCCAGACGGCGTGGCGGAGCGAGCCGGCCGCGTAGCGCACCGCGTGTCGCGGCCCGTCCGGCCGGCGGCAGAGATGCTCGAGATCGGCGGCCCACTGGCGCCGCCATGCGTCCCGCTGGTGCGGAGGCACGATCCGGGCCGCCGCGCGCAGGATGAAGCGCGCCGAGCGTGGAACGCGCCCTCCCGGCTCCCCGGCGCTCATGCCGGCTCCCCGCCCCCGTACAGGACGCCGTCGATCTCGACCGGGGCGAGCGCCCGGTAGCGGGCCAGCGCCCGCACCAGCTCCGCCTTCCCCTCGGCGGTGATCTCGAAGTAACGGCGCGGAGGGCGCTTCTCGGCGTGCGCGAGCGAGGCGTCTTCCCAGCTCGAGCTCGCCAGTCCGGAGCGCTCCAGGCGATCCAGAGCCGGATACACCGTGCCGCTCGTCAGACCGGTCTGCTCCACGACGTCGAAACCCCAACGGTGCCCACGCGCGAGCGCGTGCAGCACCATCACCGTCCCCACCGGAAGCCGTCGCTCGGCCATCGCCCACCCTATGTTGAATGTCGAGCTATGTTACCTGACACGGCCCGGGCGCGAAAGGGGGGCTCGAAGGAGGGGCACGACCGAGGAACGCGAAGGATGGGCTCGACGACGGGCTCGCACGAAGGGCGGGCCGGCGCGCCCTACGCGAGGAACCCGGCCACGGCGCGCGCCCACGCCTCGGGACGGTCGCGATGCACGCCGTGCCCGGCGCCCGGGACGACCACCCGCTCCGCCCTCGGGAGAGCCGCCGCCATCCGTTCGCCGATCTCGGCGAACTTCCGGTCCAGCTCACCCGTGAGCACGAGGACCGGGACGCGCACCTCCGGAAGACGCTCCCAGAGCGAGGGGAGCGAGCCGGTGCCGAGTCCGCGGAGGGCCGCGGCGAGCGAGGTGCCGTCGTTGTCCCGTCTCACGCGCCGCAGGGCGTCACGCTCTTCCGGGGGAAGGGTGGCGTGGGAGGCGAAGAGCGGCAGCGACTCCCAGAAGTCGACGAAGTCGTCCACGCCGTCCCGCTCGATGCGCTCGGCGAGCGCCTCGTCCCCCGCGCGTCGCTCGGCGCGCTCCTCGGCCGTGGCGAGTCCCGGAGAGGCGGACTCGAGGACCAGGGCGCGCACGCGCTCCGGGTGCCGGAGTGCCACGTGCAACGCCAGGCGCCCCCCCATCGAGTAGCCGAGCAGCGCCGTCCGACCTTCGACGGCCAGCTCCGCCGCGATCCCCTCCACGACCCGCTCGAGGGTGAAGAGGCTCGGGTCGGCCTCGCCCGCGCGCGATCCGTGCCCCGGCAGATCGAGCGCTCGGGGCTCGACGCCGGACGAGCGCAGGGCCCCGAGGGCTCGGGTGCCCCATCCGGCCGCCGACCCCGTGAAGCCGTGGAGCAGGACGAGCCGCCCCGGCCCGGTCGGGGGCGCGCTCACACCGACCCCCCGGCCGCAACGCGCCGCGACCGACGCGTCAGATGCGCTGGTGGTCGGCGCGCCAGCCGCGTACCGCTGCCTTGATGCTCTTCCGGTCCGCGAGCTCCCCGGCCAGAACCTTGCGCACCAGCTCCGCCACCTCCTCGTCGGAGGCGAAGCGGAGTCCGACGAGCGCTTCGGTGGACAGCTCCGCGATCCGCGGCTTGAGGTCGCCGGGGAGCAGCCGCTCCAGCCGGATGCGCTCCTCGAGGCGGATGACCCGATCCTGGACGCCCAGCGGGAAGACGCGGGCGTAGATCATCGTCATCGCGACGCCCACGCCGAAGAGAGCGGTCATGACCGCCGCCACGGAGGGCGCGCGCACGACCTGCACGAGGAAATAGAGGACCGGAACCGCCACGAGGGTGAACGTCACGTAGTGGTACAGCGGCACCATCTTGGCGTGGTTGGCGAAGCTCTGCTCGCTCATTGGTGGTCCCTCCCCCGCTCGCTAGGTTCGGTGCGGAACCGGCCGCCGGAAGGGCCGTCGGCTCCGCTCCGTACATGACGGCGGAAGTGTACGCGTCCAGGGATCGCGCCGCATCCGCGCCGGGAGTGCCTCGATGAGCGACTCGACCGACCTGTCCAGGATCTACGGCGAAAAGGAGATCGGCCGCATCCTCAAGCGGGCCACCGAGCTCCAGCACGAGGAGCCGACCGCGCCGTCCGCCGGGATGACGCTGGCCGAGCTCGAGGAGATCGCCGCCGAGGCCGGGATCGACCCCCGCCTCCTGCGCCGGGCCGCCGCGGAGCTCGACTCGTGGGACGCCGACGGCTCGTTCTGGGCCCGATTCTGCGGCGACGAGCTGCGGCTCGTGCGCGAGATCACGATCGACGGTGAGCTGGGCGACGACGGCTTCGAGCGCATCGTCGAAGCAATCCAGACGACGGCCCGCGAACACGGACAGCCGAGCCTGCTCGGGCGTACGCTGACCTGGCGCGCCGAAACCCCCACCAAGACGCGGACGCAGCAGATCGTCGTCACGTCGCGGGACGGGCTGACGCAGATCCGACTCGAGGAGGACCTCACCCAGACCGCCGTGGGGTGGATGGCCGGGCTCACCGCGGGCGGAGGCGTGGGGGTGGGGATGGGTGTCGGCCTGCCGATCGCCATCGAGGTGCTCGGCTCCGCCGCCCTCGCCGTTGCGCTGCCGCTCGGCACCGTCACGCTGGCCTTCCTCGGGTCGCGCGAGGTCTACCGGCGCATCGTGGCACGACGGCGAAACGTCGTCGGCGCGCTCTTCGATCGGGTGGTCGAGGAGGCGAAGCGTTCGATCGAGCCGCGTACGGTGGAGGCATCGAAGCGAGCGCGGGCGCTACCCGGCACGCCGTCCGGGTAGCCGCCCGCTTCCCGCCTACTCGTCCCGGAGCGCCCGAACCGGATCCACGTGCGCCGCCCGCCGCGCGGGTATCCAGCACGCGAGCGCCGCCACGCCGAGGAAGACCGAGGCGATGGCCGCGAAGGTGAGTGGGTCCGTCGGGGTGACACCCACCAGCATCGACTCCATGAAGCCGGTCATGGGAACGGCGGCCACCAGGCCCAGCGCTACCCCGCCGGCGGCGAGTACGAGGCCCTGGCCCACGACGAGCCTGAGGATGCTTCCCGCCTCGGCCCCGAACGCCATGCGCACCCCGATCTCCGCGGTGCGCTGTCGCACGACGTACGAGAGCACGCCGTAGAGCCCGATCGAGGCCAGCACCAGGGCGACGAGCCCGAACACCCCGATGAGCGTGAGCGCGAAGCGGGTCGGACCCCGGGCCTGCTCGACGTAGCTCGTCATCGGCTCGACGTCGGCCACCGGAATCCGGGGGTCGAGCGCGGCCACTTCCTGCCGGATCGCGGAGACCAGGCCGGCGGGATCGACGCCCGCCTTCACGACCCAGGTGCCTCCGAAGGAGCCCATGTAGCGGTCGGTGAAGTAGACGGTCTCGGGTCCGTCGGCGGCGAGCGTCTCGGCGCGCTGGTGCTCGACGACGCCGATGACCTCAACCCACTCCGGCTCGGGGGTGACCGCGCGGATCAGGAAGCGGCGCCCGACGGCCGACTCACCCGGCCACAGGATCCCGGCGAGCTTGTCGTCGATGACGACGACGAGCGTGCTGTCGGCCTGATCGGCCTCCGAGAAGGTGCGCCCGGCCAGGAGCCGCGTGCCCATCGGCTCCAAGCCGCCCTCCCGCCCCGATCGGGGCGCCGCGCCCCGGAGCAAGCCCGGGTCGGCCTGCGCCTACTCAGTCGCGACACGCCCGACGCGCCGCTCACCCGTGAGCGGGAGCGGAAAGGCGAGTGAGGCCCGCTCCACCCCCGGCAGAGCCTCGATCCTGCGGGCCAGCTCGGCGCTGAAGTTGGCGCGGTCGACTGGCTGCGGATAAGCCCCGAACGGCAGCGCCGCCGAGAAGGTGATCACCCCTTCGGCCTCGAAGCCCGGAGAGACGTTCATCAGCTCCACGAAGCTGCGCACCATCAGGCCCGCCCCGATGAGGAGGACGAGCGACAGCGCGACCTCCCCGATGACGATGCCGTTGCGCACGAGGCGTCGGGCGGCATTGGCCCCCGCGCTGCCCCGCTCCTTGAGCGCGTCCGCGAGGTCCACGCGTGATCCCTGGAGGGCGGGGAGCGTGCCGAAGACGATCGCCGCCGCCCCGGCCGCCAGCAGGGTGAAGAGGAGCGCGGCCCCGTCGACGCCGACGTGCTCGATGCGAGGCAGGTCGTCGGGCTGGAGCGAGAGCAGCAGCCCGATGCCGCCCGAAGCCAGGGCGACGCCGACGACGGCCCCGGCGAACGCCAGCAGACCGCTCTCGATGAGCATCTGGCGGATGAGTCGACCCCGGCTGCCGCCCATCGCGGCGCGAACCGCCAGCTCCCGGTCCCGCCCGGAGGCGCGGACCAGGAGCAGGTTGGACACGTTCGCGCACGCGATGAGCAGCACGAACACGACCGCGCCGAAGAGCGCGAGGAGCACCGGGCGAACGTGCGCGGTCAGATCCGCGTGAAGCGACTCGACCCGGGCGGCGTATCCGGCGGTGGCCTTCACCTGGTCGTTCGCCGCGAGGTCGGCCGAGATCCGGTCGACCTGCTGCTGGAGCTGCTCCCGCGTCGCGCCGTCGCGCAGGCGTCCGACCGGCCGCAGGAAGACGTTGTTCGAGGGAGCGTTCTCGTAGTCGATCCGGGCCGCCAGCCACAGATCGGGGTCCTCGGCGAGCGCGGCGGTCGGCGGCATGAGCAGCTCGAAGCCGGGCGGCATCACCCCCACGATCTCGGAGGGCCCGCCCCCGAGCTCGATCGTCCGCCCGATGACGTCGGGAGACCCCCCGTACCGCTGCTGCCAGAGCGCGTTGGAGAGCACCACGATGCCCGGGAGCCCTCCCGGCTGTCCGGGCGCCAGCCCGGCCGGTTGCGGAAAGCCGTCCTCCTCCACGAAGCCGCGACCCAGCACCGGCTCCAGCCCCATGACGTCGAGGAAGCTCGGCGTGACCATCGCCGCCGTAACCTGGACGGCTTCGCCGTCGCCGGTCAGGGAAAGCGGGAACGTGAAGACCGCCGCGAGGTCCTCGAGCGCGTCGGCCTCCTCCCGGTACCGCTGGAAGTCCGGAGGCGACATCGGGAAGTGCGTGACCCCCCGGCTGCGCATCTCGCCCCAGAGCAGCACCAGCTCCTCGGGCTCGTCGTACGGCAGCGGCTGCAGCAGCACGGTGCGCACCACGCTGAAGATGGCGGTGTTCGCGCCGATCCCGAGCCCGATCGTGATCACCGCCACGGCCGTGAATCCCGGGCTCCTGAGCAGAGCCCGCGCGGCGTAGCGGATGTCCTTGGACAGCGTATCCATCCCCCCTCCTCCTCCATTGTCCCCACGCCCGGCCACCGCCGTCGGCGTGCCGGCACCGTGCCGGCGTTCTCTCTTCGCGTCTCTGCGTGCGCCCCACCCGCTCCGCACCGCGTCCGTCACCGCGGCGAGCCGGTGTCCCAGGAGCCCCCACACGCCCCGGGCCCGGGCATCCCGGTCCTGCTCCAGGAAGAGCCGGAGCATCTCCTCTCCGTGCTGCCGGCGGAACGACCGCGGATAGCACCGCAGGAGCGCCGAGCCGAGCAGCGCGCCGAAGCGTGTCGTCTCGGGCACGGCCTACGCCGGCTCGAGGAGCCCCTGAGCCCGCGCCGCCCCGAGCTGTGCCTCGAGCCGGCGGGCCTCCGCGCCGGCCACCCGGCGCCCGCGGGCGGTCACGCGGTAGTAGCGTCGCCGCTCGTCTCCCGCCCCCGTCGGTGGCTCGTCGAGCTCCTCGATGAGCCCGGCTTCGACCAGTCGCGACAGCGCGCGATACAGCGTCCCCGCGTGGAGGCTCGTGCTTCCTCCGGTGCGTTCGTGCACGGAGCGCATGATCGCATAGCCGTGCGCGACGTCCCCCTCAAGCAGGGCGAGCAGGATGTCG